>NZ_RAWP01000044.1:0-71035 GCF_003668935.1 Corallococcus sp. AB032C
CTTGGGCGGGGGCGGCGGGGCGGGCTTCTTGGCCACCACCGCCTTCGCCGGCACCGTGTTGGCGGCCACCGTGCGCACCGGCGCCTGCGGGACGACGACCACCGGCGTGGACGGGGCCTCCGTCACGGGCGCGGGCTTGTCCACCGTGTAGGTGAGCCCCTCGATGGTGCAGGTGCCCTCGATGCAGCCGATGGCCGGCATGGGGGGCTCGCCGAAGTGGGCCTGCCAGTCCGGGCCCAGGTTCAGCGTCTCCGCGATGGGGCGCTGGTCCTTCCCCTGGCCGACGAAGGCCTGCATCACGCCGTCCTCGGTGACGAACAGCTCCAGCCGCACCTCGCCCTCCGGGGACGCGAGGCCCAGCATGGCGCCGCCGCGCTCGCCCAGGGACCACTCCAGGGTCAGCGGCGCGCCCGCGCCATGGTGCACGAGCGTGACGTAGCGGCCGTCCCGGCCCATCAGCCCCAGCGAGGCCACCGGCTCCGGCGGCTGGCCGTCCCAGACTTCCTTCAGGCGGCGCTTCCACGTGGTCGGCGGAGCTTCAGCGCGCACGCGCGCGGTCAGCCGGGCCACACCGCCCACCAGCCCCAGCACATCCACGCGCGCCCGGCCCACGCGCGACGCCTCGTTGTCGTCCACGGGAGGGAAGACCAGGGCCTTGTTCTCGAAGTTCAGCGTCCGGCCGGCCACCAGCATCTGGGGCAGATCCGGACCGTCTCCCATGGTCACGCGGCGCTTGTCCGGGGTGACGTCCTCCACCCGGCCTGGACCGTTGCGGGGCGCGTCCCGCAGCGCCTGGTCCATGATGGCCTTGCCGGCCAGCGGCGGCTGGACGCGCACCTGCCCGCTGCGGTTGTACGCCACGCCCAGCACGCCCGCGGCGGCCAGCACCATCACCCCCGCGGCCGTCTGCGCCGTCACGCGCGCGGCGCGGCGCATCGCGGCCTTCGCCCGCTGCCAGCGCGTCAGCCTCAGCGGCGGCATGGACAGCAGGCTTCCGGGGACCAGCGGCTCCAGGTCCGCGATGAGCGCGGCGACGGACGGATAGCGCTCGTCCGGATCCGGCTTGAGGCACCGCATCACGATGGCGTCCACGCGCGAGTCCAGCCCCGCGCGCTTGCGCGACGGCGGATCAAAGGTGCCCAGCGGCACCTCGCCGGTGAAGGTCTCGTAGAGGATGACGCCCAGGGAGAAGATGTCCGCGCGCGCGTCCGCGCTCTTCGCGTCCACGCGCTGCTCGGGCGCCATGTACGAGATGGTGCCCATGGACACGTGCGTGGACGTGAGCGCGAAGCGCGACGCCGCGGACGCGTCGTCCAGGAAGGACGCCAGCCCGAAGTCGGACACCTTCGCGATGCCGCCGGCCTGCTGATCCAGCAGGATGTTCTCCGGCTTCAGGTCGCGGTGGATGACGCCCCGGCCGTGCGCGTACTCGATGGCCCGGCAGATTTCGAGCATCCGGCGCAGGAGCGCCGGCGTGTCCATGGACGGGTTGCGCATGAGCTCGCGCAGGGACGGCCCGTCCACGAACTCCATCACCAGGTAGTACGTGTTGTCCGTCTTCCCCTTGTCGACGATGGCGACGACGTGGGGGTGGCTCAGCGTCGCCAGCGCCGCGGCTTCCTTCTGGAAGCGCGCGATGAACGACGGATCCTTGGCCAGGTCCGGATTCAGCAGCTTCACCGCGACCGTGCGGCCGAGCGACAGCTGGGTGGCCTTGTGGACCTCTCCCATGCCGCCAGCGCCGACGAGCTTCTCCAGGCGGTAGCCGCTGACGAGATCAGGAGGCCGGGAACGACTGATGGCGGTAGGCTCGAACGAGGACATGGGCGGGGGACAGGGCGGCGAGGGTAGCAGAAACGGGGCGCCGCGTTACCGCTCCCCAGCTGCCCTTCCGGCCCCCTCCCGCTCGCCGGGTGGGCGGGCGGCCATGACCCGGGTGCTGTCACTTCCCGTGGGAGCTCCAAATGGGCTCCCCAGGTCGGCTCCGGTGTCGGCTCAGGAGTCCCCGGCCACGGGGCGCAGCACGCTGGTGAGGTTGGTGCGCACCTGCGACAGCGAGGAGCGCATGTTCGCGTGCCGCACCGACGCGCCAATGGCCCGCGCCAGCGACTTGAGCAGCGAAATCTCCTCCGGGCGCCACAGGCGGGCCTGGCGGCAGTCCTCGAAGGCCACGAAGCCCCACCACTGCTTGGCCGGGACGATGGGGCACATCAGCACGGACTGCACGCCCTGGCGCTCCAGCAGCTCGCGCATCATCGGCGGCGCTTCCTTGGTGGTGCAGGAGACCACCATCTGCGCCTCCAGCATGTCCGCCCACGCCATCGCGTAGTCGCGCATCGGCAGCGAGCGCAGCACCGGGTGCGCCAGCGGGGACACCACACCCGGCTCCGCCCAGGCGTAGCGCAGGTCCGTGAGGAACCGGCCGGCCAGGTTCGTGGTCCGGTTCTCGAAGAGGCACGCGCGGTCCACCTTCATCGGGCGGGCCACCATGCCCAGCGCATCCGAACCGGTGGCCGGGCACAGGCCCTTGTCCAGCAGCAACCGCGACGCTTCGGACACCTTCGTGAACGCTTCCACCATGACCGTCTCGCTTGAAGGGGGGGAGGGGGTCACCCCTTCCTGTCGTGGATGAGCTGTCATCCACACATGTCCCGTTATGCAGGATTCCTCTGTTCCTGTCAAATGGTGGTTTTACTGGAAATCCAAGAAGGGGAGAGGTGAGTGGCTCCGGGGCCTGGAAACGCGAACAGGGGCGCTCTCGTGAAGGAGAGCACCCCTGTCGGGCACGGCGTGTGGTGCGTCCCTTGGAGGAGGGCGGCGGACTACTGCGCGGACTTCTTGGAGGCGGGGGCCTTCACGGGCTTCTTGGTGCCGCCGGTGCCCTGCATCATCGTCTCCGTGCGGCCGGAGGGCGCGGTCTCGGTGGCCGCCTCGGTCTTGCCCTCGGTCTTCGCGGGGGCGTGCGGGTCGGCCTGGATGTCGTCGCCGGTGGGGGTCTCGAGGGTGCCGGTCGCGGGGGGATTGACCGGGCCCCGCGTATCCGTGGGCGCCTTGGTGGGCGGCGGGGAGGCGATGGCGGCGGAGGCGGCGAACAGGGCGGCGACGAGGAAGGTCTTCATGATGATGGGCTCGGAGTCGTGACAGACGGCCCGCGCTGGAGTGCGCCGGGCATCGTCATCGCGGCTCTAGAGGGGGGCGGAGGTTTGTTTATTCACTCGCCATCACGTGGAGCCCGCTCACACGCCACAGGTTGAAGGCCGCTGGAGTGGCAACGATTCCGCTCTCACGCCCAAACGACAACAGGGGCGCCCTCGTGAGGAGAGCGCCCCTGCCGGGACCGCATCCTGTCCGTCCCTTGGAGGCGGACAGGGCGCGAGTGAAGCGAGGGATCAGCCCTCGGTCTTCGTCTCGGTGGTGGTCTTCTTCTCGGTCTTGGTCTTCGTGCCCTTCTTGCCGGCCTTGCCCTCGTGCTTGGTCTCGGTCTTGGACTCGGTCTTCACCTCACCCTGCATCTCGGGGGCGGGGGCGGCGGCCTCGGTCTTCGCCTCGGCGGCGGGAGCCGGCTGCGCGGCGGGGGCGGCGGCGGGAGCCGGGGTGTTGGCGAACGCGGTGGTGGCGGCGAAGAGGGCGGCGACGATGACGGTCTTCATGGATGGCTCCGGGGACGACACGCCGACGCGGAATTGCATCGGTTGATGCCATGACCCTTGAGCACTCGCCGTGCCAGCACCGGTTTTGAGCAACTTCGCGGGGTTCTCCGGGTGGGAGCGGATCCGCCATGGGGAGAAACTCCTCAGTTGCGATTGCAACAATGGGTGCAAGCTCCCCAGGCAGGCGCACGTTGCTTTGACGGCAACGGCGCTCTTCTGCAAGCTGCACCGCAACCTTCCGTTCCGAGCACCACGCGCCGGGACATGAAGGGGAGCATGAAGCCCGGACGTCCTCGTCGTGCATGTCGCGCGGCCAGGTGTCGGGAGAGATGGCGTATGCGGCACCTGCTGGTGGCATGGAGTGTGGCGTGGCTGGGAGTGGGATGCGCCGCGACCATTCCCCCCGAGCGCCTCCAGGCCCAGGTGTTGGAGACGGAGCGCTGGCAGCGCGAGTACCAGTCCGAGCGCGAGCGCACCGAGGCCCTGGCGGCGAAGCTGGCGGCGCTGGAGTCCGCGCTGGAGGAGCTGGCGCAGGAGCGCGCGGAGGCGGAGCAGGCGCGCGCGGAGGCGGAGCAGGCGCGAGCGACCGCCACGGAAGAGCTGGCGCGGCTGGAGACGGAGCGCCACTCGCTGGAGGAGCACAACGCGCAGCTGTTGGCGCGGCAGCGCGAGCTGGCGGCGCTGCACGAAGAGCTGTCGGACGTCTGGTACGAGTCCGCGCTGGAGCGCGCGCGGCGGCGCACCCAGCCGCCCCTGCCGGGTGCCACCTCCACCGAGGCAGCCAGGCCGGTGCCGTGAGTTTCGCGTGGGCGTCCGTGACGGGACGCCCGCTGGTTCTTCCTCTGTCGACCCAAGGAGCGTCCCCGTGGCGATGAACTCGCGGACCCCCATCCGTGGATACCGCGCGGGTTTCTTCTTCGTGGTGATGCTCCTGTCGGGCGTCACCGGCTTCATGCTCCTGACGGAGGTGCGCACCGGGCGTCAGGTGGACGCGCTGGTGCTGGAGGCCCTGGAGCGCGCGAGCCTCATCGGCCGCATCCGCGTGGACGTGATGGCGCTGGAGTCCGCCATCGAGGCGCACGTGCGCTCCAGCGGCGACGCCGAGCGCAAGGAAGCCGACGCGGTGATGGAGGACATCCTGGGCAGTATCCGCCAGTCCTCGGAGGCGTACATGCGCCACCTGCCGCCCGGCGAGAAGGAGATCTGGCTGCGCTTCAACGGCGCGTGCCAGGGGCTGGCGGATCAGGTGCGCGCGGCGGCGGTGTTCTCACGGCAGCGCGACGCGGAGCGCGCCCGGCGCCACCTGGTGGAGAGCATCCGTCCCCTGGCGGCGGAGGTGGACCAGCTGGCGGGACAGCTGGCCACGGAGAACGCGTCCGACGCGCGCGTGCTGGTGGGGCGGCTGGGCACGCTGCGGGTGCGCAACACGGCACTGGGCGCGGCCACCACGCTGCTGGCCATCCTGCTGTCCATGCTGGTGGGCTGGCACATCATCTCCCTGCTCAAGCGCCAGGACGCCACCATCCAGGGCCAGTTGGAGGAGCTGGGGCGGCACAACCAGGAGCTGGATGCGTTCACCCGGCGCGTGGCGCACGACCTGATGGGCCCGCTGTCCCCGCTCAAGGGCTACCTGACGCTCATCCGGCGCTCCGGCGCGGTGAAGGACCCGGGCGCGCTGGAGATGATTTCGCAGTGCGAATCCAGCGCGGTGCGCATGGGGGAGCTCATTGAAGCGCTGCTGCGCTTCTGCCGCGCGGGCACCCGGGGCGACGGGACGATGGGGGAATTGGACACGGCGGTGAGCACGCTGCTGCTGGAGGTGAGCCAGACGGCGACGGCGCTGGGCGTGTCCCTGGAGCGCGAGCTGGAGCCGGGCGTGCTGGTGGATTGTCCGGCGCAGCTGCTCCAGGTGGTGGCGCGCAACCTCTTGTCCAACGCGGTGAAGTACACGGCGGGGCGGCCGGATCCGAGCGTGAAGGTGCGGGTGGCGACGGAAGGGGCGGACGCGGTGGTGGAGGTGACGGACAACGGGCTGGGGATGAGCGCGGCGACGCAGGCGTCGCTGTTCCAGCCGTTCTTCCGGGCCGCGGAGGTGCGGGGCATCCCGGGGCACGGCCTGGGGCTGGCCACCACCCGGCGCGTGGTGGAGGCGCACGGCGGCACGCTCACGGTTCATTCAGAAGAGGGCAAGGGCACGCGGATCCGCGTGCGGTTCGCACGTGTGGCGCGCACTCCGGCGCCGCTTGTGGTGGAGTCCGACGTCCACTCCATCCGCAAGGCCTCATGAGCACAGCCCGAATCCTCGTCGTCGATGATGATCCGCATGCGCGGGACCTGCTCCAGCGTCTGCTGGGCGTGCTGGGGCCAGTGACGCAGGCGCCGGACCCCAAGGGCGCGGCGGAGCGGATGGGCGAGCAGTCCTTCGACCTGGTGCTCACGGACATGGCCATGCCCGACCCGGGCGACGGCCTGAAGGTGCTCCAGACGGTGAAGTCGAACCTGCCGGACACGCCGGTGATTGTCGTGACGGCGTTCGGCAACATCGAGGGCGCGCTGGACAGCATCCAGTTGGGTGCCTTCGACTACCTGTCGAAGCCGTTCGACGTGGACGCCATCATGCGGGTGGCGAAGCGCGCGCTGGAGCAGAAGCGGCTGGTGGAGGAGAACCGCACGCTGCGCAAGCAGGTGGAGCGCACGTCGCTGGTGGGCCGCAGCCCTGCGCTGCTGGAGGTCTACAAGCAGGTGGCCCGCGCGGCGACCAGCAACGTGCCGGTGCTGATTACGGGTGAGACGGGCACGGGCAAGGAGATGGTGGCGCGGGCGCTGCACAAGCGCTCGGCGCGCACGTCGGGGCAGTTCATCCCGGTGGACTGCGGCGCCATCACCGAGTCGCTGATGGAGAGCGAGCTGTTCGGCCACGCGAAGGGCAGCTTCACGGGGGCGTCGGGCGCGCGGCGCGGCCTGTTCGAGGAGGCCAGCGGCGGCACGCTGTTCCTGGACGAGATTGGCGACGTGGGGATGAAGGTCCAGTCGCAGCTCTTGCGCGTGCTCCAGGAGGGGGAGATCCGCCGCGTGGGCGAGAGCGTCCCGGTGAAGGTGGACGTGCGGGTGCTGGCGGCGACGAACAAGGACTTGAAGGCGCGGGTGGCGGATGGGCTGTTCCGCGAGGACCTGCTGTACCGGCTGGACGTGGTGCACCTGCACCTGCCGCCGCTGCGTGAGCGGCGCGAGGACATCCCGGCGTTGGTGGAGCACTTCGCGTCGCTGCACGCGAGGGGCGGGGTGCGGCCGGTGGTGACTGCGGACGCGATGGCGCGGCTCACGGTGTACGACTGGCCGGGCAACGTGCGGCAGTTGGAGAACGTGATGGCGCGGGCGCTCGCGCTGAACGTGACGGGCGTGCTGGGGCCGCCGGACTTCCCGGAGCCCATCGGTGACGCGCCCAAGCGGCTGACGGGGCTCGCGGGGGATTTGCCGAGCCTCGCGGAGCTGTCGAGGCGCTACGCGGCGCACGTGCTCCAGCACGTGGGCGGCAACAAGAGCGAAGCGGCGCGCCTGTTGGGCGTGGACCGCAAGACGCTCTACAAGCTCCTGGAGGCGCCGGAGTCGCCTGAAGGGATTCCGCCCGCGGAGGGGCGGAGCTGATCCGCGGAGGCGGTTTCCGCCGTTCGTGGCAATCGCCGTTCAGGGCGCAAGCCCTGCCCACCCACGCGCTTCCGCGCGCAGGAGATCGCACCTGAGCCGACGTTGAGGATGTCAGCGGGGACCCGTACCGTTGCGGCCCGTATGCGCCGCCGCTGGTTCCCCCTCGGACTCCCCCTGTTGTTCTTCGCGTGCGCTCCGGTGGAGCCCCACGTTCCCGCCGCGCCGGTGGATGCGGGCACCGTGACGGCACAGGCCCCCGCGCCCGAGGTGGAGGCCGTGCCGACGGAGTCCGCGCAGGCGCTTCACTCCGCATGGCAGGCCACCGCTCCGGAGCCCTCTGATGACGGTGGTGTCACGCATGCGGCTGCTCCCGCGCTGCTGGACGTCATGGAGGAGCAGGAGGACGCGGGCCGTGCGCAATCGCTGGAGCCCTCGCTGGCGCAATCCATCTCCGTCGGCGCGAACACCGAAGCCCTGCCGGGCGAAGAGGAGCCCCAGGTCATCACCGAGTCCGAGGTCCCCGTGCTGGAGCTGGGACCGGACGGTGAGCCGTTGATCGACGTGGACGATGACGCCATCGCACAGGCTCCGGACGGTGGGAGTGCTGTTGTCGCCGTGGGCACCGACGGTGACGAGGACACGGTCGCCGAAACACCGCTCACGGAAGTCGACGCGGGCATGGAGCCCTACGCCATCCCGTACGCGCCGGACGCGGGCTCGCTGCGTGTGCGCCGCTCCATCGCGGTGCGCTCCGAGCCCCGGCAGGACTCACCTTCGCTGGGCACCGTGGCCCAGGACATGCGCGTGACGTGGCAGGGCGCGATGCGCGGGCCGGACTGCGACACCTGGGTGCAACTGCAACCGCGTGGCTGGGTCTGCGAGCGCTACCTGGAGCAGAACTTCCGCGAGCCCCGCGTCCGCCCGCTGCCTCGCGTGGAGGAGGGCTCGCTCACCCCCGGCGTCTACGCGCGCGTGGTGGGCCACCGCGTGCGCGCCTATCCGAGCCTCGCGCTCGCCCGCCGGAAGAAGCAGGGCGTGCTGCTCAAGGGCTCCGTCACCGTGAAGCTCCTGGGCCAGGTGAAGGTCGGCCGGCGCACCTTCTGGCGCACCTCCGACGGCCAGTACTTCGAAGCGCGCGTGCTGCGCGAGCACCGCCCCTCCGACTTCAGCGGCCTGGACGCGGAGGCGCTCGCGTCCCTGCCAATGCCCTTCGGCTGGGCCCAGTCCCGCGCCGCTCCCCGCACCGACGTGGTGGTGCGCAAGGCCCCGGACGCGCGAGCGGAACGAGAGACGACCCTCCCGCCGCGCACGCTCGTCTCCGTGCGTGAGCTGTCCCCCGACGGCCAGTGGGTCCGCATCGCCGAGGACCACTGGGTGGCGCGCGACGACCTGCACGTCGCGTGGTCGCTGGCGTCACCGTCCATCGTGGATCCCGGGGCGCGCTGGCTGGACGTGGACCTGGAGGCCCAGACGCTCATCGCCTACGAGGGCGACCGCCCCGTCTACGCCACGCTCATCTCCTCCGGCAACCCCGGCACGGACACGCCAGAAGG
Source organism: Corallococcus sp. AB032C (assembly GCF_003668935.1). NCBI lineage: Bacteria > Pseudomonadati > Myxococcota > Myxococcia > Myxococcales > Myxococcaceae > Corallococcus > Corallococcus sp. AB032C. Next base: position 8,849 of record NZ_RAWP01000044.1, read on the forward strand.
TCTCTTCCGCATCTGGGTGAAGTTCGCGGAGGCAGACATGACGGGCAGCATGGGCAAGGCCAGCTACCGCGTGGCCACCGTGCCATGGACCATGTTCTTCGAGGGCGACTTCGCCCTGCACACCGCCTACTGGCACGACCGCTTCGGCGAACCCGTGAGCCACGGTTGCATCAACCTGGCCCCCAAGGACGCGCGTGCCCTCTACGGCTGGACCACGCCAGAAGTGCCCACCGGCTGGTCCATGGCCCACGCGATGCCGGACGACCCCGGCACCTGGGTGCGCATCCGGGGACAGGCCCACGAGGCGCCGAAGAAGCGCCGCAAGGGCGCGCCCGTCGTGGCCACCGTGCGCGACCTCTAGCCGGCTGTCGAAGGGCTACATGAACAACGCGCGATTGAGGCGGACCCCGTACTCCGCATCGGGATTCGTGGTGCCGTCCCCGACCCGTTCCGTGATGGCCGCCACCCCCAGGTCGCGCCGCTTGGGCAGGCGCGCCGCCTCGGCTGCCGCCAGCGCCGCCAGCATCTGCTCGCGGGTGAGGTCCGTGCAGTAGCACGGCGCGCCAGGCTGCTGCCGCCACGACTCCGCGAGCGTGCCCGCGTCGAATGCGTCGAATCCGGTGTCCTCGACGAGCGCCATGCCCACCTTGCGATCCGTGTCCCGGTCCGCCGCCACGGGCAGCGCGATGCGTCCCGGGATCCCCGGAGCCATTCCCTTCGTCGCGAAAGACGCGGAGCCAATGGAATTCCACGCCTTGACGACCGGCCGGCCCAGCAGCTCGGCCACCCACAGGCTTTCGACCTGTCCGGCCTCGATGGCGGCGATCTTTCCGTCACGGAAGGGATAGTAGTTCGACGTGTCGATGATCACCGTCCCGGCGGGAACGCTGGCGATGAGCGGTGCGATCCCGGGGAGACGGTTCAGGGGAATCGAGAGGATGACGATGTCCACGTCGGCCACCGCTTCCGCGGCCGTGACCGCGCGTGCGCCGGAGGCCAGCGCATCGGCCTCGATCGTCTCCGGGCCACGCGAGTTGGCCACCTTCACGTCATGTCCGGCCGCACCCAGCTTGCGCGCCAGGGTCTTCCCGATGTGTCCAACGCCAACGATGCCAATCTTCATGATGGAATCTCCTTTGCTTGTTGAGGGCTTCACTCGTCTGCCGGGTGCGCGAGCGCTTCGAGCGTGCGACGAAGGTCGTCCAGCCCCCGGTCGGTCAGCTGGCATGCCGTCTTGATCTTCCCTGCGATGCCCCGGACCTTGGCTTCGAGCGCTCGGCCCCGGGGTGTCAGGTCCACCAGCACGCGGCGTTCGTCGGCCGGATCGCGTTTCCGCGTGACGAACCCCGCCGCCCCGAGCCGCTTGACCAGCGGCGTGATGGTCCCCGTGTCCATGTCCAGGCGGGCGCCCAACTCGCCGACGGAGAGGGGTGCACCCTCCAGCAGCGCGAGAATCACGAGGTACTGGGGGAACGTCAGGCCCAACGGCTCAAGGAACGGCTTGTGCAGACGCACCATCCGGTTGGCCGCTCCATAGAGCGCGAAGGACAGCTGGGTGCCGACGCTTTTCTGTTCCAAGGCGAAATTCTCTCGTTCGCTATTATCTAGTGCGCTAGATAATTGGGCGTGCTTCGCGAATCAACCGCTTCCGAGCGGCCAGGGGAGCGACGGCGCCGCGCTCTATCCGCCCAGCACGGACACCGTGACGCGGCGGCGGTGCGGTGACGTGCGGTGCTCCCAGACGTAGACGCCCTGCCATGTGCCCAGGTCCGCCTCGCCGTCCTTCACCGGGATGCTCAGGGACACCTGCGTCAGCACCGTGCGCACGTGCGCCGGCATGTCGTCCGGGCCCTCCGCGTCGTGCTGGAACAGCGGGTCTCCGTCCTTCACCAGCCGGGAAAAGAACGCCTCCAGGTCGCGCTGGACGACGGGGTCCGCGTTCTCGCCGATGATCAGCGACGCGCTGGTGTGGTGCAGGAACACCGTGCACAGGCCCTCGCGGATGCCCGTGCCCTTCACCGCCTGCTGCACCTCACCGGTGATGTCCACCAGGCCTCGGCCTCGCGTGGACACCGTCAGCTCCTTCGCCTGATACACGCGAAACCCTCCGTGTCCCGCGGGTCAGCGCCCGTCCAGCTGCTTCACCAGGAACGCCGCCAGCTGCTCCAGCTCCTCGGTGATGATGGTGTGCCCGCCGTCGAATGGCAGGAACTCCACCGGCAGCCCCGCGCCCGTCAGCAGGTCGCGCAGGCGCTCGCCTTCCTGGAAGGGCAGCACCGGATCCTGCCGGCCGTGTCCCTGGAACACCGGCAGCGCCGGTCGACCGCGGACCTTGGGCTCCCACTCCTTGCCGGCGACCATGGCCCCGGACAGCAGACACAGGCCGGCGGGGCACTCCTCCAGCCGCAGCGCCACGTCCGTGGACATCATCGCGCCCTGGCTGAAGCCTCCCAGCACCACGCGGTTCAGGGGCACCTGGAGCGCCGCCACCACGCTCATCAACGCCCGGCGCGCGGCGGGCATCCCCGGCGGCACGGTCTGCGAGTACTGCGGCCAGTCCCGTCCCTGGCCCATCAGGATGGCCACGGGGATTTCAAACCACGCGCGGCCCCCGGGCATGCCCAGGGCGTCCAGTGACAGCAACGCCTCCGGGAAGACGAACCGCACGCCCTGCGCCAGGCGGGGCGCGGCCATCATCAGCTCGGGCGCCAGCGCCACCAGGTCCGTGCCCGGCGCGCCAAAGCCGTGGCTCAACACCACCACCAGCTCCGGCGTCGCGCCCTCGGGGAGCGCGTCCACCACGTGGCAGTCCAGCTCACCCAGCTTCGTGCGCACGTGGCGCGGACGGAGGCTCACGGCTGCGTGTCGCTGATGGTGATGTGCTTGATGCTCACGTCCGAGAACGGCCGGTCCGACCGGTTGCGCTCCACGCCGGCGATCTTCTGCACCACGTCGTAGCCCTTCACCGTCTCACCGAAGATGGTGTGCTTGCCCTTGAGGAACTGCGGCTTGGACGTGGTGATGAAGAACTGGCTGCCGTTGGTGCCCGGACCCGCGTTGGCCATGGCCAGCAGGCCCTCCTTGTCGAAGTCCCGGTTGCTCTTGAACTCGTCCCCGAAGCGGTAGCCCGGGTCGCCACGGCCGGTGCCCGTGGGGTCGCCACCCTGGATCATGAAGTCCGGGATGACGCGGTGGAAGATGACGCCGTCGTAGAGCGGCTTGCCCTCCTCGCGCTCACCCGTCTTGGGGTTGATCCACGGCTGCTCGCCGGTCGCCAGGCCCACGAAGTTCGCCACCGTCTTGGGCGCGTCCTTGGAGAAGAGCTTGATGACGATGGTGCCTTCGCTCGTCTCCATCGTGGCCCAGAGGTCCTGGCCCTCCAGGGCCTTCTTCTGGAAGCCCTTCGCGGAGGCCACGTCCGTCTGCAGGCTCACCGTGCGAGGGGCCGCCGCGGAGTTGGAGGGTTGAGCGGCGGGGGCCTTCGCGGCGGGCGGCTGCTCCTTGTCCTTGGAGCACGCGGTCAGGGCGAGGCAGAGGAGTCCAGCGGTCAGGAATCGGGTGCGCATGGGGCGGGCATCCTAGCGGCTTTCGACCCGGCTCCAGCGTGTTAAAGAGGGTCTCTACTCCCGGAGGTTTCCCCTGTGACAACCGGACAGGAATGGCTGGTTGACGCGAGCGGCTGCGCGCCGGAGCGGCTCAAGGACGCGGCCGCGCTGGCGGCACTCTTCGAGGAGCTGGTCGTCCTGATGGACCTGAAGGTCGTGGGCCAGCCGCAGTGGCACGTCTTCCCGGAGCCCGGCGGCGTCACCGGCCTGGCGCTCCTGGCCGAAAGCCACCTGACCGTCCACACCTTCCCGGAGCATGGCTTCGCCGCGCTCAACGTCTACTGCTGCCGCACCCGCGCGCGTCCGGACTTCGCCGCGCTGGCGGCGAAGCATCTGGGCGCCACGTCGTGCCGCGTGCGCGAGCTGTCGAGAGGGGTGGAGGCGTGACGCAGGGGGCGTGTCCGTCGTGTGGCGCGAGCGTGGAGTTCTCCGCCGGGTCGGCGCAGGTCGTGGTGTGCGGCCACTGTCAGACGATGGTGGCCCGCGTGGGCGCGGAGCTGGAGGACCACGGCCGCGTGGCCCGCATCGTGGAGACGGACTCTCCGCTGCGCCTGGGGCTGGAGGGCCGCGTCAACGGCACCTCGTATCAAATCGTCGGGCACCTCCAAAAGGACCACGGCGCCGGCCCCTGGGACGAGTGGTACGTGGAGATGGCCGACGGCCGCACCGGCTGGCTCAGCGAGTCCGAGGGCGCCTTCCACCTGCTCTCCGATGCGGGCGTGGAGGAGGGCATCGAGCTGGAGCACCTCCACCCCGGTGACCGCCTGCGCCTGCGCAACCGTCCGCTGGTGGTGGAGGAGCGAGGCCACGGGCGCGTCGTCGCCGCGGAGGGACAGCTCCCCAGCGACGTGGATCCAGATGCGGACAGCTACTACGTGGACGCCACCGGCCCGCGCGGCCTGTTCGTCACGCTGGACTTCGGCAGGCGCGACCGCGACCCGGAGGTCTTCCTGGGGCAGCGGCTGGAGCTCAAGCAACTGGGCATCCCCGCGGGGGAGCTGCGTCCTCGCGTGCGCAAGGCCCAGCTCCAGCAGGCGCGCTGCACCAACTGCAACGGCCCGCTGGAGCTGCGCGCGCCGGACCAGGCGATGCGCGTGGCGTGCCCGTACTGCGGCGCGCTGATGAGCGTGACGCAGGGCAAGCTGGCCTTCCTCAAGCTGCTCCAGAAGCCGGAGCTGCCGGCGGCCATCGCCCTGGGGCAGAAGGGCACGCTCGACGGCACGGAGTGGATCTGCATCGGCTACCAGGAGCGCTCGTGCGTGGTGGAGGGCACGCGCTACCCGTGGATGGAGTACCTGCTCTACAACGCGGCGCGCGGCTTCACCTGGCTGATGGAGTCCAACGGCCACTGGGTGTTCCTGACGCCCATGGCCGCCGGTGACGCGAGCGTCGTGCCGCAGGTGTCCGCCTTCTACGAACGCCGCCGCTACAAGGCCTTCCAGTCCGTCACCGCCGTCACCGACGCGGTGGTGGGCGAGTTCTACTGGAAGGTCTTCCAGGGCGAGAAGGCGCGCGCCACGGAGTACGTCGCGCCGCCGTACTCGGTGAACGAGGACGCCACCGACAACGAAGTCACGTACACGCATGGCGAGTACCTCTCCCCGGAGAAGGTGCGCGACGCGTTCAAGCTGAAGGAGCCGCTGCCCGGGCCCCGGGGCATCGCGCCCAGCCAGCCCAACCTGCGCCGCGAGTCGATGATGCGCACGCTGCGCTGGTCCGCGGTGTGGCTCCTGGGGCTGTTCGCGCTGGCGGGTCTGCTCCACGCGCGCGCGCTCAACGCGCGGGTGCTGGACCTGCGGGTGACGCTGCCCCGGACCGCGACCTCCGGCTCCCCGGACGCCATGCACTTCAGCGAGCCCTTCGAGCTTCTGCGGGACGGCAACGTGCGGGCCGAGATCCACATGTCGCAGTCGCTCGACAACTCCTGGGTGGGCGTGCAGGGCGACCTGGTGAACCAGGACACGCAGGACGTGGTGAGCTTCTACGAAGAGGTGAGCTACTACCACGGGCGCGACAGCGACGGCTCCTGGAGCGAGGGCGGGCAGAATGGCAGCGTGTTCCTGTCGTCGCTGCCCAAGGGGAAGTACGTGCTGCGGACGACCACGTCGTTCGACCCGAACCTGAAGCTCACGGGCCCCTCGCTGGGGCCGGTGCTCAGCTACCAGGTGCTGCTCACGCACGACACGCCCAACGAGAGCTGGTTCGTCATTTCGCTGGTGCTGCTGTTGGTGATTCCGGCGCTGTCGTTCTTCTTCGCCCACGGCTTCGAGACCGAGCGGTGGAAGGAAAGCAACCTGTAGTGCGCGGGCTGGGAGGTGGACGATGAAGTACCTGGGCGGACTGGTGCTCGTGGCGTATGCGTGGGCCACCTATACGGGCTGGGCCCCATTCAGTGACGAGGAGCGCGGGCGGGTGACCGGCGACGTGAAGCGCGGTCCCGGCGGCGTGCTGCTGTGGACCGGTGGATTCATGGGAGGCAAGTGATGCTGTTGCTCGGAGTGGTGGTCACCCTGCAGGGAGTGCTGGCGAGCGTCATCTATTCGCTCATCGGCCTGGTGGTGTTCGTGGCCGGCTTCTACGTCATCCGCCTCATCCTGCCGTACGACGTGCACAAGGAAATCGAGGTCGACCAGAACACCGCCCTGGGCATCGTCATCGGCTCGTTCATCCTGGGCCTGGCCATCATCATCGCGGCGGCCATCAGCGGCTGAAACACGTGACGCTTTGAACAAGACGCTGCTCTTCCTTACCGTCCTCGTCATCGCGACGTGCGGGCTCATCTACGAGCTCATCGTCGGGACGCTCGCCAGCTATCTGCTGGGGGACAGCATCACCCAGTTCTCCACCGTCATTGGCGGCTACCTCTTCGCCATGGGCATTGGCAGCTACCTGTCGCGCTTCGTGGAGCGCGGGGTGGCCCAGCGCTTCGTGGAGATAGAGCTGGCCGTGGCCCTGGTCGGCGGGCTGTGCGCGCCGATGCTGTTCCTCACCTTCACGCTCACCAGCGTGTTCCCCGTGGTGCTGTACGGCAGCGTGCTGCTCATCGGCACGCTGGTGGGGCTGGAGATTCCCCTCCTGCTGCGCATCCTGCAGGACCAGCTCAAGTTCAAGGACCTGGTCAGCCAGGTGCTGACGTTCGACTACCTGGGCGCGCTCGCGGCCAGCGTGGCCTTCCCGCTGCTGCTGGTGCCGAAGCTGGGGCTGGTGCGCACGTCACTGCTCTTCGGCCTGCTCAACGCGGGCGTGGGGTTGTGGAGCACGTGGCTGCTCGCGCCCGTGCTGGCCAACCCCGTGCGCCTGCGCATCAAGGCAGTGGCGCTGTGCGCGGGGCTGCTCGTGTGCTTCGCGCTGGGAGACCGGCTCACCACGTTCTACGAGGACCAGCTCTACGCGGATGACGTCGTCCACGCCACGAGCTCCCCCTATCAGCGCATCATCGTCACGCGCGGCAAGCGGGGCTTCTCGCTGTTCCTCAACGGCAACCTCCAGTTCGCCAGCATCGACGAGTACCGCTACCACGAGTCCCTGGTGCACCCGGCCATGGTGCGCGCGCAGAAGGTGGAGCACGTGCTGATCCTGGGCGGCGGGGACGGGCTCGCGGCGCGCGAGGTGCTGAAGTATCCCGACGTGAAGTCCGTCACGCTGGTGGACCTGGACCCCGCCATCACCGGGCTCGCGATGAACTACGCGGAGCTGGCGGCGCTCAACCACCACTCCATGACGCACCCGAAGATGCGCGTCATCAACACGGACGCCATGCAGTTCCTGGCCGAAGGCGCCAACGCCTGGGACGTCGTCATCGTGGACTTCCCGGACCCCAACAACTTCGCGCTGGGGAAGCTGTACACGACGGGCTTCTACAAGATTCTGAAGAGGCACCTGTCGCCGGGCGGCGTGGCGGTCATCCAGAGCACGAGCCCGCTGTTCGCGCGGCGCTCGTTCTGGTGCGTGGAGACCACGTTGAAGGCGGCGGGCTTCTGGACGCAGCCGTACCACGCGCTGGTGCCGTCGTTCGGTGAGTGGGGCTACGTGCTGGTGGCGCAGGACCGGCCCGGCCGCTACCGCCCGCTGCCGGAGGGGCTGGCGTTCCTGGACGAGGACACGCTGGAGGGGCTCACGCGCTTCTCCCCGGACATGTCCCCGCTGCCGGCGGAGGTGAACCGGCTGAACAACCAGGTGCTGGTGCACTACTACGAAGAGGAGTGGCGCCGGTGGAACTGACGCGGCGCGAGCTGGTGGCCGCGTTCCTGGGCGCCTCCGTGGCGAGCGCCTGTACGCGGCAGGCCGCTCGCGCGCCGGTGCCGGGCGCCATCGTGGACCGGGCGGTGGACACCGGCCACAAGTTGCGCACAGGGCCGCTGCCTCGCGCGCAGGACTTCGAGCCGGTGGGCGTGTTGATTGTCGGCGCGGGCGCGGCCGGGCTGTCCGCCGCGTGGCGCCTGTCCGCCGCGGGCGTGAAGGACCTGCGCGTGGTGGAGCTGGAGACAGAGGCTGGGGGCACGTCCCGCTCGGGCCGCAACGCCGTGTCCGCGTTCCCGTGGGGCGCGCACTACCTGCCGTCCCCCCTGGAGGACAAAGGGCCGGTGATGCGCCTGCTGCGGGAGATGGACGCCGTCACCGGCGTGGACGCGGAGGGCCATCCGTCGTTCGCGGAGGAGCTGCTCATCCAGGAGCCCGACGAGCGCGTCTTCTACAGGGGCCACTGGTACGAAGGGCTGTACCTGCGCGCGGGCGCGAGCCCGGAAGACCTGGCGGAGCTGGAGCGCTTCGATGCGCGGATGAACACCTTCGCCGCCGCGCGCGACGCGAAGGGGCGCAAGGCGTTCGCGGTGCCCGTGGCGCTCTCCAGCGACGACGCGGAGTGGACCTCGCTGGATGCGCTGAGCATGGCGCGATGGATGGAGGCGGAGGGCTTCCGCTCGCCCCGGCTGAAGTGGTTCGTGGACTACGCGTGCCGCGACGACTACGGCACCACCTCCGAGCACGTCTCCGCCTGGGCGGGCATCTGGTACTTCGCCGCGCGGCAGAACGGGAAGGGTGAGCGCAGCGACGGCTTCCTCTCCTGGCCCGAGGGCAACGGCCGGCTGGTGAAGCAGCTGGCGTCGTCGCTGGGCCCGCGTCAGCTGGAGACGCAGGTGCTGGTGCACACGGTGGAGCTCGGAGAGGAAGGCTGCCTCGTGCACGCGTTGGATGCGCGCACCGGGGCGCCCCGGGCCTTTCGTGCGCGGCAGGTGGTGCTGGCGTGCCCGCGCTTCGTCGCCGCGCACGTGGTGGCGCCGTGGCGCGAGGCGCGCCCTGCGTGGATGGATGCCTTCGTCTACAGCCCGTGGGTGGTGGCGAACCTGACGGTGTCCGCGCCACCGGCGTCTCGGGGCTTCCCGCTGGCCTGGGACAACGTCTTCTACGAGAGCCGGAGCCTGGGCTACGTGGTGTCCACGCACCAGTCGCTGCGCCAGGACTCGCGCGGGCCCACGGTGCTCACCTGGTACCTGCCCATGGCCGGCGCGGACGTGAAGGCGGAGCGCAATCAGGCACTCTCCGCGACGTACGGGGACTGGGAGGCGCTGGTGATGGCGGACCTGTTGCCGGCGCACCCCGGGGTGGGCGCGCTCGCGCAGCGGCTGGAGGTGCAGCGCTGGGGCCACGCCATGGTGCGGCCCCAGCCGGGCTTCCTCTGGGGCGAAGCTCGCCGCGCCGCGCAACAGAGCCTGGGACGGCACCTGCACTTCGCGCACACGGACCTGGGCGGCATGGCCCTCTTCGAGGAGGCCAACTGGTTCGGCGTGCAGGCCGCGGAGCGGGCCCTGGCGGGAATGGGGCTCAAGACCGCCAGTTGGTTGTAGCCATTGGAAGCGGGAGGGAAGGGCACATGAAGGACAGTCGCTTCAGCCGGGCGGAGTTCCTCGGACTCACCAGCCTGCTCGCGGGCTCCACGCTGTTCCCGACCCGGAGCCAGGCGGCTCCTGACGGAGGCACGCCGTCCCTGCGCACCGTCAAGTCGCCGGGGCTCGCGGGCGTCCCCGCCGCGGAGGCGGCTCCCAAGCCGGTCTCGCAGGCCGAGTATGAACAGCTGCGCAAGGGCTGCACCGCGTCGCTGCCCGTCAGCTCCACGTCCGACGACGGCGCGGAGTACGTGCGCATTGGCGAGTGGATGCAGCGCCAGAAGCTGACCAGCGACTTTTACGGCAACGGCGACTTCGTGCAGGCCTTCGAGAAGAAGCTCGCGGACCTGCTGGGCTTCGAGGACGCGTGCTTCATGCCCACGGGCACCATGGCGCAGCTCATCGCGCTGCGCATCTACGCGGACGCGAGCAACGTGCGCACGGTGGGCGTGCACCCGTCGTCCCACCACGTGCTGCATGAAGACGACGCCTACTCCGTGCTGCACCAGCTGCGCGCGGTGAACCTGGGCCCGTGGACGCGGCCGCTGCTGGCGGAGGACGTGGTGCAGGCGCGCGACGCGCTGGGGACCGTCAGCGTGGAGCTTCCGGTGCGCTGGCTGGGCGGGCAGCTCCAGACGTGGGAGCAGCTCCAGGAGCTCAAGCGCACCTGCCGCGACAAGAAGGTGAAGCTGCACATGGACGGCGCGCGGCTGTGGGAGAGCCAGCCCTTCTACGGCCGCTCCTACGCGGACATCTGCAAGGGCTTCGACTCCGTCTACGTGTCCTTCTACAAGATGGTGGGCGGCATCGGCGGCGCGATGCTGGTGGGCAACCGCGACTTCATCAAGGAGTCGCGCGTGTGGCGCCACCGGCACGGCGGCAACCTGTTCCACCTGGCCCCGCTGGTGGCCTCCGCCGCCATGCGCTTCGACGCGGCGCTGACCGCCATCCCCGGCTACGTGAAGCGCGCGAAGGCGCTCACCACGCTCATCGCGGCGGACTCCCGCGTCACCGTGCTGCCGCAGCCCGTGCAGACGAACATGTTCCACGTGTTCCTGCGCGGCTCGCCCCAGGCGTACAACCGCCAGCGCGACCGCATCGCGCGCGAGGACCGCGTCTGGGTGGCGGGAGGCTTCGGACAGACGCGCGTGCCCGGCGTCGTGTCCACGGAGCTGCAGGTGAGCGAGGGGCTGGGCTCCATCAGCGACGCCGACGCGGCCCGGGCCTTCCTGCGCCTGCTGGAGGCGGCCTGATACCTGGCCGCCTGCCTTGACGCCGGGTGTCAATGTCAGACACCCGGCGTGTGAAACACAGCCCTGCGGTGCGTCAGGCCGCCTTCTTGATGCTGTACTGCGGCTCCTCGGCCTGCGCCTTCAGGAAGAACTCCGAGTCGAGCAGCATCACGATGCGGCCCTTGTCGTCATGGAACGCGATGGGGCCGTGCGCGGTGAAGTGCACGAGCGACTCCTCCAGCGCGGTGGTGGCGGGGTGCTCGGCGCCCAGCGGCTCGAACTCGTAGTCGCCCGCGCGGGTGATGCCCAGGCGGTCCTGCGTCGAGCCGGAGAGGATGAAGATCTCCGCCGGGCCCAGGTGCTTGTGCGGCGCGAAGACGGCGCCCTTCTCCATCTTCAGGATGGCGCTCCACACACCCGTCTCCGCGCTCACGCGCAGCAGGCGGTAGGACGTTCCAGGCCCGAGCGGCTTCCACTCGAGGTCCGAGGTGTGAACCAGTCCATTCATCATCGCCGTTCCGGACATGACAGCCTCCTCGCTCAGCCCTGCGTCTGTGTGTCTTCAACCATGATAACGCCCAGGAAGGAAAACCTTGCAAGTTAGTCTCACGTGTCGGGTTGTTGTCTTTAAACCGCCCCTTTGTCTCAGGAAGATTCCACGGCGGCTGTCCGCCAGCGCCGCTGCCGGTCGCATTTTCTGATCAGGCAGCAAGCATCCGGTGATTGTGGACCCATGTGGAAAACCGCAGGGCCGCTCACCGGCGATTGAGACGGGTCTGCGCCAGCCGGTGGAACGAGCGCGAGTCGGATGTGTCGTCGCGGGGGACCGCGCGATAGAGCCCCCGAGCCGCTTCCGTCAGCCCGAAGGACTCCGCGAGCCGGGCCTTCACGTAGAGCAGGCCCGCGTTCGTCGGCGTGTCAGCGCCGCCCAGGTCCATGGCGTCGTCCACCAGCTTTCGTGCCTCCACCAGCTTGCCGGACTCCGCCAGCAGCGCCGCGAGCAGGGCGGTGGGCGTCGTGTCTCCTTCCGCGCCCAGGCGCACGGCCTTCTGGGCCCACGCGATGTCCTCGGGCCTCACCCGGCCGCGGTACAGCGCCGCCCAGGCCAGGGTCCGGTACGCGTCAGCCCCCCCGCCTCCCAGGTCCATCAGCTCGCGCGTGGCTTCGTCCAGCCTCTCCCAGTTGCCCAGGTTCAGGGAGGCCAGCATCAGGGACTCGAAGCCCAGGCTGTCCGTGTGCAGCAGCCCGAGCCGGCTCTCGGACACCTGGCGCAGCTCCGCCCACCGGCCGCTCTCCGAAAGCATCTCGCGCTTGAGCCAGAAGGCATCCGCGGATTGCGGTACGTCCGAGCGCACCTCGTCCAGGATGACCTCGGCGTTCGGGCTCTGGCCGTTCGCCCGCGTGGCCACCGCCAGCGCCAGCATCAGCCGGTGCCGCTCCTGACCCGACGCGTACTGCGCCTGGGCCCGCAGCGCGGCGAGCACGCGCGCGTCACCCGTGCTCGCGCCCAGGTAGGCGCATGCGGCGCGCAGGTGCGTCACGCCCTCCGCGCCGGAGAAGCCCCGCAGCGTGTTCGCGAAGGAGGCCAGGGGGGACAGGCCCGTCGGCTCCACCGCGCGGGTGTCCGCCACGGCCCATTCAATCCACACCAGGGCCTGCTTGAGCTTGCCGGCATCCAGCCATCGCAGCGCCTCCGCTCCCAGCGGGCGCGGATCCGTCACCGAGCCCAGCAGGCGCAGCTGGTTGCTCTCATTCACGATGTACCAGGCGTCCTCGTACACCTGCGCGCCCAGCAGGAACTTCAGCCGCACCCGGTAGCCGATCTTCTCCTGTCCCTCCACCTTGAGGTCGAGCGCGGCCACCGCGAGGTCCGCCATGGAGGACTCGCCCACGGTGTCCAGGGAGGTCCGTGAGAAGCGCGAGGCCTGGGCCTGGAGCAGCTCCAGCTTGCGGTCCAGCGTGCTGTCCTCGCGGTCGCGGTTGGACAGCAAGGGGCGGATGGTGGCCTTGAAGTCCTTCGCGTCGCGTGCCGTCCAGGCCGCCTTGACGATGCGGCGCACCAGCGCCTCCGGCCCCTTCTCCTCCTTCGCGTTCTTGCCGTCGCGGGCGTTCTTCGCCAGCTCCAGCTGGAACTGGCGGTCCGGGTCGTAGGCGCCCTTGAGCGCCGCCTCGAAGAGCTTCACCGCGTCACCGGCCCGGCCCCGCGTGAGCAGGTGGTTGCCCGCGAGCGCCAGCGCCTGGCGGCGCGCGTCCGGCCCCTCGAACTCGAGGTCCGCCGCCGCGATGGCCTCCGGGATGCCCTGGCGTTCCGCCGTGGTCATCACCAGCACCTTCGTCCGCAGGTCGGAGGGCGCGGCCTTGCGCGCGGCCTCCAGCGCCTCGGCGGTGGCGCCCGAGCGGAACAGGGCCGCGATGAGCCGGTCGTCCACGTCCTGGGCGTGCAGGTCATCGCGCAGGTGGCGCCAGGTGGCCACCGCCTCGGCGAGAGGCGCGCCCCGGCCGAAGCGCTCGCCCTCGCGGTTGTGCTCCAGCAGGTCCGCCAGGAGCACGTTCGCGGAGATGTTGTCCGGCTCCAGCGCGATGGCCTTGCGGCACGCCGCCACCGCGCCCTCCAGGTCCGCGCCCGGCAGCATCGGCTGGCCCTGCGGGTCATGCTGCAGGACCCACGCGAGCACGTGGTGGACCAGCGGCGAGGACGGCCGCTGCTCCACGGCCCGGCGCGCCTCGATGCGGGCCTGCTCGCCAAAGCCCAACCGCAAGAGCGTGCCGGCGTAGCGCGCGCGCACCTGCGCCGACTCCGCGCGCGAGGTGAGCCGCTTCTCGTAGAGGTCCAGGCCGTCCTTCACCCGCCCCGCCTCCACCAGCCGGGCGCCCCGGTCCTCGAACTCCACCTCCATCGGTGCCCGGTGCGCGAACGTGGCCAGCGCCGTGCGGAAGGCCGTCACCTCGTCCGGCGTGTAGCGGCGCTTCACGGTGTCGAAGCGGAAGGTGGCGCTGAGGCCGCCGTCGGACTCGCGCGTGTAGGCCAGCGCGAGCGTCGCGGGCCCCAGGGACAGCGTCTCGTCGCGGGGGACGGTCCGCACGCCGAAGCCCTGGGGCGGGCGCAGGCGGTAGCGCACCTCCGCGCGGTAGGCCACCGGGAGCACCAGGTCCGCCTTGCGCTTCGAGGGCAGGGCGGGCTTGCGGCCCAGCTCGTCCGGCAGCAGCTCCCGCACGTCGTCCAGTGAGTCCGGCAGCCAGGCCAGGGGCGAGTCGAGCCGCAGGGGGACGCGCACGCCGCGCCAGCCCGTGGTGGCGAAGCGCGCGGACGCGACGTCCAGCTCCAGCCGGAAGGGGCCGGTGCCCTCCTCCAGCGACGTGTGCTTCAGGTCCTCCAGGGTGCCCTGGTACTGCGCGGTGGCGAGCGCCTCCAGGTTGCGGCGCAGGTCGTCCGGGCGCACCGCGCGCAGCAGGCGGCGGTACTGCACCGCCAGCGAGCCCGACAGCTCGCGCGTCTCCTTCACGCGGGCCGGGCCCTCGTCGGACAGCTCCACGGTGCGGGTGAAGAGGGCGGTGTTCGCCGAAGGGGGCGCCTCGTCGATGACGGTGAGCCCCTGGGTGTCCTGCGCGGCCACCAGCGCGTGACGTCCCTGAAGCTCCGGGGCGAGCATCCCGGCCTCCGCGCCTGGATCCGTGGGGTCGATCCACAGGGCGGGCGCCCCGGGAACGTGGACGATGGCGTGATTGAAGAAGCCCATGCCCGGAAGCTCAGGCACGTCCTCGCGCCCGGAGCGCACCAACGCCACGTGGGCGGGGATGCCCGCGCCGCGCAGCAGGCCCACGAGCAGCGTGGACATCTCCTTGCAGTCGCCGTACTGGCGCGCGAGCACCTGCTTCGGCGGAGCGGGAATGATGGCGGCGGCGCCGAACTCCAGGCCCGTGTAGCGCACCGACTCCCGCACCTCCTCCAGCAGCCGCTGCGCCACGACGCGACGGTCCTTGGAGCCCTTCGCGAGCGCGCGGGCCCGGGCCTGGAGCGACGAGCCATCCAGCTGTTCCTCGACGATGGTGTCATAGGCCCGGGCCACCTCGTTCCAGGAGCGGCCCGTGGAGAAGGCCACGTGCGGCTGGAAGGCCTGGGCCGCGGGCATGTCCGCTTCCAGCGCCGTCACGGCGGCGTAGGGGCCGCCCTCGAAGCTCAGCCGCTTGCGGTCGGACTGGTGCTGCGGCAGCGGCTCCAGCGGCAGCCCCTGGACGCGCAGCGCGAGCTGGGTGCTGGGGGCCACGTCGATGGCCAGGCGCACCTTGCGCACGGGCACAGGGCTGGCGAAGTAGAAGTGCGTGACGACGCCCGCGTCGAAGAACGCTTGCGTGTCCTCCACCACCGATTCCACCTCCACGATGCTGCCGGGCCGGAGCGAGGGCAGCGGCGCGCGCAACGCGCGGGTGTCGCTGTAGACGTCAGGCGCCGCGTCCTCCACGGGCGCGTCGTGCAACGTCCCTTCATCCAGCGGGTGCTCCTTCCCATCCGGCGTGATGACGCGGGCGCGGAGGACGGGGCGCTGCTGGCGCCAGGGGGACCACTCGGCGCGGGCCTCGGCCCACTGGCGCACGCCCGCGGCGGTGAGGATGCGGAAGACGTTGCGGTGGGTGGTGCGCCAGCGGTGGGGCCCCAGCTCCTGGTAGTTCCCTTCCCGCAGCAGGACCTCCACGTCACCGCCCCCCGCCGGCGCGGGCAGCTTCGCGGCGCTGGTGGCCATGGCGGAGGCGGAAGCCGTGAAGGCCGGCCCTTCCCAGGGCAAGGCGCGCTCGGCGCCCAGGGCGGGAAGTGAGGCGAGGAGCAGGCAGAGCAGCGTGGAGGACGTCGCGTTCCAGCGGGCCGGAACCGGTGAGGCATTGCGCATGGGCGTGGGAGCGCGTCCGTCCAGACGGGAGCCGGTGGAGAGGAGGGCGCGGGGTGCAAACCCTAACGAATCGCCTGCACGGAATGACACGCACTCGCCGTCGTGGCCGCGCGCTGCTTGCGCCTCAATGACTGCTCAGATGGAGAGGATTGTCTGGATATTGTGTAAATCAAGTGGGTGCGCCAGGACCAGGGAGGACCGGAGAGTGCGCTAATCTCCCGGTCTCGATGCCCCGTCTCCTCTCGCCCGCGCAGGCCTGGCTGTTCGGCCGTGGCGTGGACCTCTCCGTGTTCGCCGGCAGCGCGCTCGTGTCCGTGGCCTTCGTGCTGGCCTCGCCGTGGCTGGGGGCGGTGGGGGACACGCCCGCGTGGGCGTGGCTCCTGTTCGTGGTGGGCGTGGACGTGGCGCACGTCTGGTCCACGCTGTTCCGCACGTACCTGGACGGCGAGGAGGTGTCGCGCCGCCCGGGCCTCTACGTGGGCGCGCCGCTCGCCGCGTACACGGCGGGCGTCTTCGCGTACATGGTGTCTCCCGGAACGTTCTGGAGCCTGTTCGCGTACGTGGCGCTGTTCCACTTCATCCGCCAGCAGTACGGCTGGGTGGCGCTCTACGACCGCAAGGCGCGCGCGTCCGCCTTCGAGCGGCGCCTGGATGCCGCGGCCGTCTACGCCGCCACGCTGGGCCCCGTCGTGTGGTGGCACGCGAACCTGCCTCGCTCCTTCTGGTGGTTCGTGGAGAACGACTTCATCTCCGGCCTCCCGCCGTGGATGGGCACCGCGGCGCTGGGCGCGCACGCGGCGGTGCTCACGCTGTGGGCGGGCTTCCAGTGCTTGCGCATCGCGCGGGGCGAAGGCGTGCAGGCCGGCAAGGTGCTGCTGGTCGTGGCCACGTGGGTGGCGTGGTTCGGCGGCATCGTGCTCGCGCGGGACGACTTCGCGTTCACGGTGATGAACGTGGTGCTGCACGGCGTGCCGTACTTCGCGCTGCTGTTCCGCTACGCGCGCGGGCGCCACGCGGAAGGGGGCTTCGGCGATTTGGGCGTGCTCCTGCGTGCGGGGCTGCCGGGCTTCCTGCTGTTCCTCGCGGGCCTGGCGCTCTTGGAAGAGGGGTTGTGGGACGTGCTGGTGTGGCACGACCGTCCGGTATTGTTCGGCGACAGTGGCCCCGCGCTGGAGGCGGATGTGCTGGCGCTCGTGGTGCCGCTGCTTGCGCTGCCGCAGGCCACGCACTACGTGTTGGACGCCTTCATCTGGAAGGCCGGCAGGGAGCCCGCGCTGCTGGTGCGGCTCGGCTGGGCACGGGCGGGCCAGGGGGCCTCAAACGTCAGCCAGGCGCACAAGGTGGTAGCCATTCCCGGAGGAGGTGAATAGAGCTAGTGGGTCTATGGCTCGACTCCTGCTCGTTTCGAACCGTCTTCCCGTCACCGTCAAGGCGGAGAAGGATGTCGTCTCCGTGGTGCGCAGCGCCGGGGGGCTCGCCACCGGGCTCAGCCGCCCGCACGAGCGCTCCGGAGGCATGTGGATTGGCTGGCCCGGGGATGTCTCAAGGCTGACGGACGCCCAGCGCGCGCAGGTGGAGAAGCAGCTGGCGGACCTGCGCTGCGTGCCGCTGTACCTGTCCGCCAGCGAGGTCAGCCGCTTCTACGAGGGCTACTCCAACCGGGTGCTCTGGCCGCTGTGTCACTACATGCTGGACCGCGTCCCCCGGCAGGACCGGGACTGGGACGCCTACCGCAAGGCGAACGAGCGCTTCGCCGACCTGGCCGCGAAGCACTATCAGCCGGGCGACACCATCTGGGTGCACGACTACCAGCTCATGCTGGTGCCCGGGATGTTGAGAGCGCGCCTGCCGCACGCGCGCATCGGCTACTTCCACCACATCCCGTTCCCGTCGTCCGAAATCTTCAGCACGCTGCCCCGGCGCGGGGAGCTGCTCCGGGGCCTCTTGGGCGCGGACCTCATCGGCTTCCACGCGGTGAGCTACGTGCGGCACTTCTCCGGCACGCTGCTGCGGCACCTGGGGCTGGACACGGACGTCGACCGCGTCCTCTTCCAGGGGCGCGAGGTGCGCGTGGGCGCCTTCCCCATGGGCATCGACGCCACCGCCTTCGAGACGCTGGCGCGCGAGCCCGCCGTCATGGACGAGGTGAAGGTCCTGCACGAGCGCTCGCGTGACGAGCGGCTGCTCGTGGGCATCGACCGGCTGGACTACACCAAGGGCATTCCCCGGCGCCTGCTCGCGGTGCAGCGCGTGCTGGAGCGGGAGCCGGCCCTGCGCGGGCGCCTGCGCTTCATCCAGGTGGCCGTGCCCAGCCGCACGCAGGTGCAGGCCTACGCCGAATACCGCGAGACGGTGGACGAGCTGGTGGGCCGCATCAACGGCCTCTACGGCACCGTGCACAGCACGCCCGTGCACTACCTCTACCGCTCGCTCAACGAGAAGCAGCTGGTGAGCCTCTACCGTGGCGCGGACGTGATGCTGGTGACGCCCGTGCGCGACGGCATGAACCTGGTGGCCAAGGAGTTCTGCGCGGCCCGCCCGGACGACGACGGCGTGCTGGTGCTCAGCGAGTTCGCGGGCGCGGCGGCGGAGATGCGCGACGCGCTGCTGGTGAACCCCTACGACGTGGAGGGCATGGCGGACGCCATCGAACAGGCGCTGGAGATGCCCAGGCCCGAGCGCCAGGAGCGCATGCGCAACCTGCGCGCGGGCGTGAAGGCGCGAGACGTGCACTGGTGGGTGGCCAGCTTCCTGGACCGGCTCCAGGGGCTGCCCTCGGTGGCGGAGAAGCCGCCGCTGCCGGACGGCATGCTCGCGTTGGACAAGCTGAAGGGGCCGGGCCGCAAGGTGCTGTTCCTGGACTACGACGGCACGCTCGTGGGCTTCGCTTCCATGCCGGAGCTGGCCGCGCCGGACGCGGAGTTGATGACGCTGCTCCAGGAGCTGTGCGCCCGGCCGGATATCTCCGTGCACATCGTGAGCGGCCGCCCGCGCGAGACGCTGGATGCGTGGTTCGGTGAGCTGCCCGTGGGGTTGCACGCGGAGCACGGCCTGTGGTCGCGCATGCGGCGGGGCCAGCCGTGGCAGGCGCTGCCGGGCGTGTCCTTCGAGTGGAAGCCAAAGGTGAAGCCCGTGCTGGACGCGTTCGCGGCGCGGGTGACGGGCTCGTTCGTGGAGGAGAAGACGGCGTCGCTCGCGTGGCACTACCGCAAGGTGGACGCGGAGTTCGGAGCGCTCCAGGCGCGCGAGCTGCGCCTGCTGCTCTACGAGAAGTTCTCCCAGGAGCCCATGCACATCCTGCCCGGCGACCGGGTGGTGGAGGTGCGGCCCCGGGGCGTCAACAAGGGCCGCGTGGTGCCAGAGGTGCTGAAGCAGGAGGCGCCGGACGTGCGCGTGGTGGCCCTGGGCGACGACGTCACCGACGAGGACCTCTTCGCCGCGGTGCCCCCGGGCGGCATCACCGTGCACGCGGGCAACAAGCACACGTGCGCGGCGTACCGCGTGGAGGGGCCGCCGGAGGTGCGGCGGTTCCTGAAGGCGCTGCTCGGGAAGTAGCCGCGGGGCGGCCCGTGGGCTTCAGAGATTGAAGCCCACGTTGCCCACGGAGATGCTGGGTCCGAAGATGAAGGACCACTTGCTGGAGGGCACCACGGTGTCGGTGGTGGGGTCGCCGCTGGTGCGCCGGGTGATGTCGCCCCGGAACTCGCGGGCAATCCATGCGTTGGCACCCACCGCCGCGCCCGGGCCAATGGGCACGCGCAGGCCCAGGCCCAGCACGGCCGCCAGCGTGGGCGGGAACTGGATGTCCCCGGACTGCGGCACCAGGCCCAGGCCCATCAGGCCCATCTCGATGCCCAGCAGGCGCTCCTGGCCCTCGTTGTTGAGCAGCGCCAGGCGCGACAGCACGCCGAAGTTGATGGCCAGCTGTCCCGTGGGCTGCGTCGCGCGGTAGAGGCCCGCGGGAATGGTGGCCATGGTGTAGAGGCGGAACATTCCGCCGCGCACGATGGCGGTCCACTGCGCGGACGGCAGGCCCGTGCGGTCCACCGTGGAGAGGGCGTAGCGGGACTCATCCGCGACGTGCGCCACCTGCACGAGGATGCGGTCGTACTGGCCCAGGTTGCCCTGCACGGGGATGACGCGCATCTCACCCTTGGGCCGCAGGAACAGGCGCTGGTCCACGCTGCTCTCGCCCCGGACGGAGTTGTCGGACTTCGTCACGGTGATGCGCAGGGTGATTTCCTGGTTGCCCTCCTCCAGCGTGAGGCGCTCGCGGTGGATGATGACGCGGCAGGTGTTGCGCATGCCGTACTCCAGCCGGTGTGGACGGCTGGGCGCGAGCTTCTCGTCGTTGCCCTCTTTATCCGCGCAGATGAACTCCACCAGATTCTCCACGTTGGTGGGCACGCTGGCTTCACGCACCGCGCGCTGCACGCGCTCGTTGGTGACGAACAGGTCGGACGTGGCCAGCTCCGCGGGCAGCGTGGGCAGCCGGTAGGCGAAGCGCAGCGACACGAAGCCGCCGGCGGTGGCCTCGCCCTGGATGAGCGTGGTGGTTTCTCGCATCGTCACGGTGTACGCGCCGCCCAGCGGGCGCAGCACGAAGCGGCCCAGGCCGCCGTTGGACGCCACCGTCACCTCCGCCGGGCGGTTGGTGGGCACGAAGTCGATGCTGCCGTGGCCGGGCAATTCCAGCGTCGCGCGCGGGTCCGGCACGGGCTTCGTGTCCGCCGTCTCCGACGCCACCACCGTGCCGTCCACGCGTGACGTGATGGCGGTGACGGTCACCTGCGGCTCGTTGGTGCCGCTGGTGCGCAGGAGCACGTAGGTGCCGTCCTGCGCCTTCACCACGCGCTCCACCCGCACGCGCGCGCCGTTCACCGTCCACAACAGGCCGCGCGGGTCGTGCGCGCAGGCCGGGTCCAGGCGCATCACCAGGCCAGAGTCCTCCGCGTCGCGCAGCACCGTGCCCTCCACCGCGGTGATGGGGCACGCGAGCACGGGCAGCGTCTCGGAGAAGGACGTCTCCAGCGCGTCGCCCTTCGCGAAGAACACGCGCGGCACCAGCCGCAGGCGCAAGGACACCGTGGGGTTCAACCCCGGCACGTTGCGGATGGACACGGCGCCCTCGGTCACCTCGCAGCGCGCGGTGCCGCAGTCCACGGACGCGATGGCCTCCGAGTGCGTCACCGCCGCGTAGCCGGGGCCCTTGGACAGGTCCACGCCGGAGGACTGCACCAGGGGCCGCGTGAGCACGGTGCGGCCGGGGCGCAGGCGGAAGTATTCGTCGTCCAGGAAGCGACCGTTGGCGTCGTACGTCGATACACCCGCGCCCCTGCGGCCGTAGGCGGGGACCCACGACAGCGTCGCGTCCGTGGGCAGGCCGGGCGTCAGCGGGACGGCGCACTCGTTGGGGGCGTTGGGCTCCAGGCAGAAGTCCTGGCCGTCCACGGAGGCCGTCTTCGGATCCACGCCCCGGGGTGTCCCGGACCAGGCGATGGCCACGTTCTTCAGGCCAGTGCCCTTGAGCTCCAGGCGCCCGTCGTCCGGGTAGAACGTGGTGGCGGCGCTGTCGATGCGCGGGAAGGGCCCGGTGGCCACCACCACCACGGTGTCGGTGGCCGTGGCGCAGGAGGCCTCGTCCGCGGCGACCTTCAGCTCCAGCGTGCGGCTGGCGTCATCCGCGCGTGTGGGCGGCTTGAGCGTGCGGCCCTCCAGCACCCAGCCGCCGCGCACCGGGCCGCACAGCACGCCCTTGGGGATGACCTCCACCGCCCGGCCACCTTCGGGGAGCTGGACGACGGGGGTGGCGGCGGTGGCGACCGTCGCCACCAGCAGGCAGCCAAGGACGAGCGCGCGTGCAGGGTGCATGCATCTGCTTAAGCACGGAGGGCCGCGTCCGGGTCAAGCCCTCCGTGCTCATGCGACACCAGGCAGGCGCCGCGAGTGTCCGCGATTACCGCGAAGCCGTCTTCTGCCCCGGCCCCTGCAGCATGATGCGGCGGCCGAAGGCGCGGTCCACCCGGCCCAGGAACTCACGGAACTGGGGGTACTCGTCCGCCTTGATGCGGGCGACGGAGAGGGCCACCTCGCCGTCGGCGATGAGCGCGCCGTTCTCCACGCGGTAGCTGAGCTTCACGCGGCCGAACTGGGTGGTCTCCTCCACCGCCTGCGGCATCTCCGCCACGGTGTAGCCGCCGGGCAGCGTGTAGCGCAGCTTGAAGGTGTTCACCCAGGGGCTGGACATCACCAGGTCGAAGCGGCGCTCGGCGAGCGACGCGTACGCCTGCTGGTAGGTGCGCCCCGTGCCGAAGGGCAGGAAGCGCAGGCTGCCGCCGGGCAGCACCTCCGCGTAGCGCGGGATGCCCATGTTGAAGTCCAGCGTCACGTCGTCATCCAGGCGGGTGGTGTCGCTGAGCTTCACCTCGCGCACGGTGAGGCCGGGGAAGCTCTGCGCCCAGGCGCGCTCGAAGGTGGACTTGCGCGTGGACTCCGGGCGGTAGGCGCGGCGGTAGTCCGGCGCGGACTGGCCGGACACGCTGCTCTGGCCCTTCACGTCCGCGCCGCCGTCAGGCCGCAGCGCCACGTCCATGGCCAGCGTCGTCTTGTTGTCCTCCGCCTTGGCCTCCGGCGTGGTGAGGAAGTTGCTCGTCCCGTTGGGGTCCACCACCAGCACGTTGGCCACGCGGTCCGCGCTGGGGAGCTCCTTGGCGCCGTGGAACTCCGCCGTGCCGTCCAGGTACAGGTCGAACTTCGGCACGTACGCGATGGCGTGGTTGAAGGCCGCCAGCGACGCGGGCTCCGCGTCCAGCGCGCCCAGGTTGCGCATGCGCAGCAGCACCAGCCGGCTGTCCACGCCCGCCACCTTCAGCATGGAGTGGATGAGGCTCGCCTTGTCCTTGCAGTCGCCGAAGCGGCGCGCCAGCACGCGGTCCACGCGATACGGCTTGAAGCCGTGGATGCCGAACTCCAGCGCCACGTAGCGGGTGTTGGTGACGACGAAGGAGTAGATGGCGCGCACGACGGCCAGCTGGTCCTTGCGGTCCACGCCGGTGAGCACCTGGTCCACGGTGGTCTTCAGCTCCGCGTTGGGCTGGAGTTGGTCGCGCACCAGGCCCCACCAGTAGTGGCCCACCTGGTCCCACGTCTTGTACGTGGAGATGTGCAGGTTCTGGGCGACCTCCGCCCAGCCCGGCATGCCCGGCTCCGGCACCACCTTGGAGACGTGCTTCGCGCCGAAGCGGTACACGGTGCGACCGGACTCGGGGGACTCCTGCTGCTGGTCCACGCCGGCCAGGCGGCTCTTGTTCCAGTACAGCGGCCGCTCCTTGGGCATGTCCACGACGTACTGGAAGCGCACCTTCGGGTAGACGCCCTGCACGCTCTCCACGTCGCCCCAGTAGTCCGACAGCAGGTTGTCCTGCGCGGTGTCGTCCAGGCGGTAGGTGAGCTCCAGCGTGTCACCGGCGGCCAGCGACGGGAACGACAGGATGCGCGCGCGGGCGTCGTAGTACATGCCCGTCCACGGCTCGTTGATGTTGCGGTCCGCGTCGCCGTAGCTGTCCACCACGGAGCCGTCCGGCTTCGTCACGCGGGCGCGCAGCACGCGCACCTCCTGGCGGTCCGGTGAGTAGGTGATGGGGACGCTGCGGAACGCGTCCACGCCGCGCTGGTTGTACACGCGCACCGCCATCTGCTGCATGCGGCTGGACAGGCCGCTCTTCTGCACGCGCACGTAGGTGTTGTCCACGAGGTACAGGGCGTCCTCGTTCATGTAGCCCTCGGCCTCCTTGGACAGGGGCTTCGAGTCCACCAGGTACTGGGTGCCCGCGCTCTCGGACTCACCCTTGAGCGTGCGCAGGGCCTCCTTGAGGCCGGGGTTCTGCGGGCGCAGCACCAGCGACTTCTCGAAGGCGGCCAGGGCGGGCTCACGCTGACCGGCGGCGAGCAGCGCGCGGCCCTCGCGCTCGTACACTTCCGGCTCATCCGGAGAGAGCGCCTTGGCCTCGGTGAAGAGGATGGTGGCCTCCTCCGCGGCGCCGTTGGCGGCCTTCAGCTCCGCCAGCCGCACGCGGCTGCCGTTGTCGAAGGGGTTCAGGTCGGTGAGCTTCGCGTACTCGCGCTCGGCGGCGTCCACCTTGCCCGCGTCCGCGAGCATGGAAGCCAGCTGGCGGCGGGTGTTGGAGTCGTCGTAGCGCAGCGCCAGCACCACGCGCATGCGGTCCATGGCCTCCTGGTTGCGGCCCAGTTGACGGGACGCCGCGGCGGCCACGCGCACCACGCGGGGCACGCGAGGCTGCTGACGGAAGGCCTCCTCGATCAGTGCGTGCGCCCGGGCACGCTCGCCCAGGGCCTCCGCCGCGCGGGCGAGCAGGAGGCGCGCGCCCGGCACGTTGCGGCCGTCCTCCACCTCCAGGATGGGGGCGAGCATCGGCTGCACGCGCTCCGGGTGGCCGCGGTCCATCTCATGGTCCGCCAGCGCCAGGCGCGCCGGGGCGTAGGTGGGGTCCGCCTTCACGGCGGCCTCCAGGAAGCGGCGGCGCTCGTTGAGGTCGTCCGTCTGGGTGTTGGCGGCCAGCACTTGCAGACGCGCGTCGTTGGGGGCGCTCTCCGCGGCGAGCGCGGCCTCGGCGCTGGCGGTGTGCTCGCGCTCGTCATACGCGCGGAAGAAGGACAGCACCTGGGCGTAGTCGCCGCGCAGGGCCGCGTCGTCCGGGTTCTTCTCCACCAGCGCGCGCAGCGAGGAGGTCAGCGTGGGCAGGGGCTGCGGCGCGGGCGCGGGCATGCGCTCCAGGGCGGGGGCCTTGGCGGGCAGCGAGGCGCGGGCAGACGCGGACTCCGAGCGCAGGTAGAAGCCCAGCGGGCCGGACTCCTGGCACACCTTCACCAGCACGCGGTTGAGGCCCTTCTTGAGCTTCACCGACACGCGCGTCTGGTCCGGGCGCGGCAGGTTGTAGCGGTCCTCCTTGGACGCGAGCTGGCCGTTCACCCACAGGCGGTAGCCGCCGGAGGTACCCAGGCCCAGCGCCACGCGCGTGTCCTGGGGCACTTCCAGCCAGGTGAGCGCGTACGCCACGGACTCCTTGTTGGGGCGCACGGCGGTGGCCAGGTCCACGTAGCCGTCCGCGGACGTGACGGACAGCTTGCGCCAGGTGGCCTCGTGGCCCTTGGCGCCGGGGTAGCGCGCGGTGAGGTCCAGGTTGGCGGCCTCCGGACCGAAGTCCGTGTCGCAGCCGGCCTTGCCCTCGTTCTCGAAGCCGCCCACGACGTAGTAGTCGTTGACGAAGCCCAGCCACTGGCGGACCTCGTTGGCGCGCACCATCCGGCCGCGCGAGCGCTCCGCGTCCATCAGCAGCAGCTGCGCGGTGGTGCGCGTGTTCGCGTCCGACGTGCGGCGCGACGCAATCTGCTGGTAGGTGCTCACCAGCGGGGTGAGGTCCTCCACGTCATCCACCAGCGCGTGCATGCGCAGGAGTGCGGCGCCGCCGCGTGGCGAGTTGGCGGCCTTGACGGCCTCGGCCGCGTACTCGCGGGCCCGGTCGTCCGCGTTCGGCTTCGCGAGCCCCAGCACGGGGCAGGTGAGCACGACAAGTGCGGCCAGCGATGTGAAACGCGACATCCGTTCTCCTCGAAGTTCGACGGCGCCCGGGGGCAGGCAGGGGGCGATGACGCCAGTGAACAGGCGGACCCGTCACGGCCTTCCCCTGCATGTGGCCCCGGACGGCGGGCAGGCAACCCATTCACGTCCCACTCTATGCCGGACCGGTGTGGGGCGGGGTGGGCCCGTGAAGGCCGGGGCACGAAAACGCACAGGGCCGGCGCGGGCGTGATGCCCGTGCCGGCCCCGATGTGTGTCCCCGTGGAGGGGCGGACGTCAGTGGAGCTTGGTGTAGAGCGCGTTGACGAGGCCGCCATCGTCGCCGCTCAGCTCCCAGAACATCGCGCCGCCCAGGCCCTTGGCCAGGATGTAGTCCGACTTGGCGGCGAGGCTCTCCGGGTCGTCGTAGGCCACCCACACCTTGGTGGACGGGCTGTAGACGTAGGCCTGCTTGCTCTCCGGGTGGAGGAACTTCGTGTAGCCGGAGCCGGCGCGCTCGTAGTTGGCCTTGAGGTCCTTGTAGTCGAACACGCCGGTGAGGCCGGACTGGCCGTCATCCCAGGTGCCCTTGGTGGGGACGCCGGACTGGAACAGGCCGTTGTTCACGTTGGGCACGTTGCCCCAGCCGCGGCCGTAGAAGGGCACGCCCAGGACAATCTTGGAGGCGGGCACGCCCAGCTGGAGCATCTTCGCGATGGAGCCGTCGGTGTAGAAGCCGTCGTTGGCGCCCGGGTCGCCCGTCACGCGGTTGAGCGCGGAGTGGAAGTTGACCGTGCTCTCGAAGGCGCCGTGGTAGTCGTAGGACATCACGTTGATCCAATCGAGGATGCCGGCCAGCTTCACGGTCTCCTGCTTGTTGGCGAGCAGGTCCGGCGACGCGCCCGACGCGATGGTGAGCAGGTAGGACTGGCCCGTCTGCGCCGTCACGGCGGCCAGCTGGGTGCGGAACTCCTGCATGAGCAGGGTGTAGTTCACCTTGTCCGCGGGGCTGCTGATGTTGTCCGGCAGGCCGCCGCCGGTGGGGTACTCCCAGTCCACGTCGATGCCGTCGAACACGCCCACGCCGTTGGCCGGGGTGACGCCGGGGAACTGGCCCTTCACGTACAGGTCCACGCAGGACTTCACGAACGCGGTGCGCGACGCGGCGGTGGCGGCGACCTGTGAGAAGTACTTGGACCAGGACCAGCCGCCAATGGAGATGAGCAGCTTGAGGTTCGGGTTCGTCTTCTTCAGCTCCTTGAACGCGCGGAAGTTGCCGCGCAGCGCGCCGGGGTCCCACTCGCCGGGGTAGCCGAAGCCCTTGTCGATGTCCGCGAACGCGTCACCGAGGATGCACTTGCCGTCCGGGGAGATGTTGGAGAAGGCGTAGTTGATGTGCGTGAGCTTCGACGCCGGGACGTTGGACACCTGGTAGTTGCGGCCGTAGATGCCCCACGCGGTGAAGTAGCCGATGATCTTCTTGCCGCCCGGAGGAGTGCCGGGCAGCTCCACCACGACGCTCACGGTCTTGGTGCCCACGTTGCCGGCGGCGTCGTACGCCTTCACGGTGTACGTGTACGTGCCGTTCTGCGCGGACGTGGAGATGGCGCGCGTGAACGACGACGCGGTGGCCACGAGCGTGCCGTTCTCCAGGATTTCGATCTTCGTCACGCCCGTGTCGTCGGTGGCGCTGCCGGAGACGGTGAAGGAGCCCGCGGCGGTGATGCGCGACGCGCTGGCGTTGGCGGTGACGACGGGGGCGGTGACGTCGCCGGTGGAGGGAATGGCGACGGTGACGGTGACGGTCTTCGAGCCCACGTTGCCCGCGGCGTCATAGGCCTTCACGGTGTACGTGTACGTGCCGTTCTGCCCGGAGCCGGAGAACGCTCGGGTGAACGACGACGCGGTGGCGACGAGCGTGCCGTTCTCCAGGATTTCAATCTTCGTCACGCCTGTGTCGTCGGTGGCGCTGCCGGAGATGGTGATGGAGCCCGCGGTGGTGACGCTCGTCTTGCTGCTGGTCGCGGTGACGACGGGCGCGGTGGTGTCGCCGCCGCCCGTCACGGGGCCCAGGTCCAGCCACAGCGCCGCCACGGCCGTCGGCGTCCAGTCCGCCTGGGACGTGTGGGCCTGACGGCATTGATAGACGCGGCCTTCGAAGGTGACGCGAGTTCCCACTGAATAGGCGACGCCCACGGCCCACGCGGCATCCAGCGGTGCCTTCATCACGCTGCCCGGGCCCTCGGCTTCGGGAGCGAAGGACTCCTGGCCACAGCCAGCGACGGTCAGCGCGGACGCCACCAGGCCCACAATCCATTTGCTACGACGCATTCGTGTTCTCCTCGCCTGCGGTACACGCGGAAGGAGTCACGCACCCATTTTTCCGGGTTAATCGCTGTGAATGCTTTTCGCCTGCCCGCCCACCCAGGTGGTGTGGACGGAAAGGTCTGGGTTCAACAGCACCAGGTCCGCGCGATGGCTGGGGGCGATGCGGCCCCGGTGGCCATGCAGTCCCATGAAGGTGGCGGGATGGAGTGAGGCCATGCGCAGCGCTTCCTCCAAGGGCACGTTGAGTACATGGACGCAGTGGCGCACCGCCGCGGTGAGGTCGATGTCCGCGCCCGCGAGCGTGCCGTCCTCCGTCTCCAGGCGGCCGTGGCGGCGCAGGATGGTGCGTCCCTGAAGGGTGAAGGACGTGACGGGCGTGCCGACGGGCGGCATGGCGTCCGTGACGAGGAACACCTTGCCCGGCGGTTTGACCTTGAGGAGCAGGCGCAGGTTGTCCGCGTGCACGTGCACGCCGTCCGCGATGACGCCGCACCACGCGTCGTCATGGGTGAGCGCGGCGACGACGGGCCCGGGCTGGCGGTTCATCACCGGAGGCATGGCGTTGAACAGGTGGGTGAAGCCGCGCACGCCTGCGTTTAGAGCCTGGGTGGTGCGCTCGCTGGTGGCAGCGGTGTGGCCCGCGCTGAGCACGACGCCGGAGGTGGCGAGGCGGCGCAAGGTGGCATCGTCCACGCACTCGGGAGCGAGCGTCATCAACACGCGGCCGCCGTGCGCGGCGAAGCGGCGGGGCAGGGCGGTGAGGTAGTCGAGGTCGCGAGGGTCGGGCGTGCGGATGAACGAGGGCACGTGGACGCCGGCGCGCTCGCGACTGATGAAGGGGCCTTCCAGGTGGATGCCGAGCACTCCGCTGTCCGGGCGCGCGGTGGCGGTGAGCGCGGCCTCGCAGGCTTCGCGCATGCGGGCGGCGTCGTCGGTGATGAAGGTGGGCAAGAGGCCCGTGGTGCCGCACGCGCGCATGGCGGAGGCGATGGCGAGCGCTGCCTCCTCGGTGGGCGTGTCGTTGAAGAGCACGCCGCCCGCGCCGTTGACCTGCACGTCCACGAAGCCGGGAGCCAGGAGCGTGTCTCCGGGCAGCGTGTGCACGGTGGCTCCGGTGGGGAGTCCGGCTTGGGGCACCACGGCGCGGACGGTGCCGTCCTCGATGACGATGGCGTGACCTTCGAGGACCTGGTCCCCGGTGAAGACGCGTGCGCCCTGGAGGACGGTCGTCATCACACGGTCTCCGTGACCTTGCGCAGGTGCGCGGGCGCATCCGGGTTCAGGCCTCGCGCCGTCGCGAGCTGGTGCACCGCGAAGTAGAAGCTCTGCACCTGGCAGAGCGGCGCGATGGACGCGGGGAGGTCCGGCAGCGTGGGCAGGGCCTGCGCGCCGGGGACGGGCAGGGCGGTGTGGACGTTCGCGCCCAGTTCGACCATGCGCTGCACGACTTCGCGAGTGCCTTGCGCGGCGTTGTCCTCCTGCCCCAGCGCGAGCACGGGGAAGCCCGGCCGCACGAGCCCGAGCGGACCATGGAGGACCTCCGCGGTGCTGAAGGCTTCCGCGTGCAGACGGCAGGTCTCCTTGAGCTTGAGGGCCATCTCCAGCGCGGCGCCCAGTCCGCTGCCCCGGCCGACGACATAAAGGCTGTTGGCGTCCTTGAGCGTTGAGAGCGCCGGCCACCAGTCGAGCTTGCCCGCGGCCTCCAGCGCGTCCGGGAACCGCCGGGCGGCGTCATGCAGCTCCGCGGAGTCCGACCAGTGCGCGACGAGCTGGAGGAAGGCGAGCCCGGAGAGCAGATAGGACTTGGTGGCGGCGACGCTGTGCTCGGGGCCGGCGGACAGCGGGATGCGCACGTCGCACAGCGCGGCCAACGGAGAGGCTTCGTCGTTGATGAAGCCCAGCACGACGGCGCCTCCCGCGCGGGCGGCCTCGGTCATGCGCAGGAGGTCGGGGCTCTGGCCGGATTGGGACACGGCGATGAAGAGCGCGTCGCGCAGGTCCAGGGAGCGCGTGTTGTAGACGGACGCGACGCTGGGGCCCAGCGAGGCCACGGCGCGGCCCAGCGTGGTTTCGATGAGGTACTTGCCGTAGACGGCCGCATGGTCGGAGCTGCCCCGGGCGCAGGTGACGACGAAGCGGGGCGGCGTGCGGCGCAGGCGGGCGCCCAGGTAGGTGAAGGTGTCGCGGCAGCGCTCAAGCTGGCGGCGGGCGGCGGCTGGAGCCTCGGCGGCCTCGCGTGCGAGGGCGGGGAGGGAAGGGTTCTTCGGGGTGGAGTCCACGCGCAGGGGGATAACAGCCTCCGGGGGTGGACGGGTGGAGGAAGGCGCCGGGCGTGATGCGTCCGACATCCGCTGCTCCGCCCGGAGGCCGTGACGTCAGGCCGGACCTGGAGCGGGCAGGCACTCCGGCCGGTATCACCGGGGCTCACCGCGCTGACGACCGGAGGCGATACTGCGCGGGCCGCGCGCCTTGACGGTGCGAGAGGGGCGGAGGAGAGAGGACGTCATGCTGAAGACCGCCCTGGGCCGTTTCCGCGCTGTCGCCTTCTGGGAAGGCCTGTCCTTCCTGGTGCTGCTGCTCATCGCCATGCCGTTGAAGTACGCGCTGAACATGCCCCTGGGCGTGCGCGTGGTGGGCATGGCGCACGGCGTGCTGTTCATGGCGTATCTCTACACGCTGATGATGGCGGTCATCGAATACCGCTGGGGCGTGAAGCGGATCGCCGTGGCCGTCATGGCGTCGATCGTGCCGGGCGGGACGTTCTGGCTGGACGCTCAGTTGCGCGGTGAGGCGCTCGCGCTGGAGACGGCGAAGACGCGCTGATTCACTACACGCCGGCCACGGCTATCAGCATTCCCCAGAGGAACGGAGGGGTGTTGAGCACGATGCCGATGACGGCGGGCACGACGACCCCGGGGCTGAGTCGGCCCTTTTCCCGGATGAGCGCCACGACGCCACAGGCCAGGCCCAGCGTGAAGCCGACCCGGAAGATGATCAGCCACAGTCCGGCGCTGTCCGTCCTGCGCGCCAGGTAGATGCCCGCTGCAGTGAGGAAGGCAATCAACCAGCTGAACTGGGCCAGGTATTCGCCCAGGGTGGAGTGGCTGCTGGGGACGATGGCGCCCGTCGCCAGCAGGTGCTTCCGGCACGTCCGGCAGTGCTTGGGCTCACTGTCCGGCGCAATGCACGCCCGGCACATGAAGCCGCCGCAGCGCGAGCACTCCTCCGTCGCGACCCTGGAATGCGGGCCACACCGTGGCTGCGCGTTCGGCTCGTTGCCAGGAATGGGGGCCGGTGTGGATGTCATTCACCGCGCAGCATAGACGGCGGTCCGAGAATTCCTTGGCGCGTTGCTTGCTCAAGGCCCGCGCGGGGGCGATTGACCCGAGGGTCTGCCCGACGCAGGCTGAGGGTCATGGGACGTCATACCGACAAGGTTGGAGATGCCTTCCCCCGGGCACCTTCTCAGGAAGAGTGGGATCGGATGGGGCAGGAGGAGCGGGACCGGGTGGTGGCAACACTGCCGGGCGAGGTGACGTACGAAGAGATGGCGATGCCCGAGGGGGACAGCCATCAGGAGCCCAAGACGCTCGCGCGCGAGGCGCTCCGGGGCTACTTCAAGCGCCGTGGGCGCAAGGCCTACGTGGTCGCGGAATTGCCTGTGTATTACCCAGGGGAACGGCGCTTCGCGCCAGACCTGTTGGTCGTGCTGGACGTCGAGAATCATCGCCGGAAGAAATGGCTGGTCAGCCACGAGGGGCACGGGCTCGACTGGGTGATGGAGATCCACGTCGGGGGCGACAGGAAGAAGGACGCCGAGTTCAACGTGCGGCGGTATGCCCGCCTGGGAATCCCTGAGTACTTCATCTTCGATGGGGGACGGCTCACGCTGGAGGGCTACCGACTGGCGACGCCGGATGCGCGCGTCTACACGCGCATGGAGTCCCGGAACGGACGCTTCGTCTCGGAGGTGCTGGGGCTCGAACTCCAGGTCGAGGGCGAGGACGTGCGTTTCTGGGCGGGCAACGCGCCGTTGCTGGTCTCCGAGGAGTTCATCGAACGCCTGGAAGACCAGACGATGAGCCTGCAACGCCGTGCCCAGGAAGAATCCCGGCGCGCGGACGAGGAGGCTCGGCGCGCGGACGAGGAGGCCCGGCGCGCGGAGGAAGAATCCCGGCGCGCGAATGAGGCCGAACGCCGGTCCAAGGAACTCGAGGCCGAGCTCGCCCGGCTCAAGAAGTCCCAGGGCTGAATCACAGTCATCAGGCGAGGGTGAACGCCCTCGCCAATGTCAGCACCTCCACGCGCGTGGCCCCCGCTTCCCGCAGAGCGATCGCGGCGGCCCGCGCGGTGGACCCGGTGGTGAACACGTCGTCCAGGAGCAACACCTCCTGCCCCTTCACCGCCCGCGACGCCACGAACGCTCCGGCCACGTTGCCCGCGCGCTCCGCTTCACTCAACCCCACCTGCCTGCGCGTCTCTCGCGTGCGCTTCAGCCAATCCCCCGGCGCAGTCCGCCCCGTGGCCTTCGCCAGCTCGCTCGCGAGCAGATGCGCCTGGTCGTACTGCCGCTTCCGGAAGCGCCGCACGTGCAGCGGCAACGCCACCACGCACCCGGGCGCGGTCCTCAAGAACCGCCGCGCCTCGTCCGCGAGCAGCACCCCCAATGGCGCCGCGAGGTCCGGGTGGTCCTCGTACTTGAACCGGTGGATGGCCCGAGCCACCGGCCCCTCATGCGCGAAGGGCGCCCAGGCCCGGCTGAACGGTGGCGGCACCGTCCGGCACCGGGGACAGGTGTTCCCCGGGAACACGCCGGGCTCCGCGCACGTCCGGCAACACACCGGCGGCAGCCGCTCCAGCGCCGTGTCACACGACTCGCAGAACACCGCGCCCACGCCCGGCAGCACCTTCGCGCAGGCCAGACACATGGGCGGATAGACCAGGTCCAACAGGGCCTTCCACATCACCGGGACTCACAGGGGCAGCGCATCCCTTGCCCCTCGTGCGAGCCCCGTGCCGCTCACTCCGCCGTGCGGCCTCGCGTCTTGTACGTGAGCACCGGCGCCAGCGTCGCCACCACCCTCACCAGCCCCGCCTCCACCAGGTCCGTCACCACGCGGTCGATGGCTTTGTATGCCGGCGGCGCCTCCTCGAAGAGCAGGTCCCGGTCCTCGCACACCACGTGGCTCTTGAAGGACGTGCGCGTCAGCGACTCCGCCGTGAAGCGCTCCTTCAGCCGCTCCCGCGCCGCCGTACGCGTCCATTTGCGTCCCGCGCCGTGCGCCAGGCTGTACGCGCTCTGCTCGCCCGTGCCCACCGGCAACACCAGATAGCTCAGGGCACCGCGGCTGCCGGGAATCACCACCGGACCCTCGTCCCACGGCGCCGCGCCCTTGCGGTGCAACCACCCCACGCGTCCGTCCGCATGCCGCGCGGTCACGCTGTTGTGGCACACGTCCAACACCCGCCGCCCCGTCGCCCCAATCCCATCCAACGTCCGCTGCGCCACCAGTGCCCGGTTCGCCTTCGCCCACAGCACCGCGCCGTCATGCCGCTTGAGGTATTCGCGCGCCTCGTCCGAATCCGCCGCCAGTCCGCCCGCCGCATGCCGGTCGACATGCTTGCGCAGGATGGACTCCCCCAGCCCGCGCGACCCCGAGTGCACGAGCAACAGCAACCGCTCCTCCCGCAGGCCCAGCGCCTCGAAGACGCGCGTGTCGTGCACCTCCTCCACCCGCTGCACCTCCGCGAAGTGGTTGCCGCCGCCCACCGTGCCCAGCGCCGACTCGAAGCCCATGCCGCGCGCGCCGTGCTCCGCGAGCACCGCCTCCGTGTCCCCCACCCACGGCCCTTCCAGGTCCAACTTCGCCGCCCACCGCTCCGCCTTCGCCTTGCGCGTCAGCAGGTCCACGTCCCACAACCCCATGCCACAGCCGATGTCGCTGCCCACGAGATAGGGATAGAGGAAGCCCTCGGACTCGAAGGCCGCGCCCACCGGAGCGCCCTTGCCGGGATGCAGGTCCGGCAAGCCCACCGCGAGTCTCATCCCGGGCAGGCGCGACACGGCCTCCAGTTGGCGGACGGCCTCGCCCTCCACCCAGGACTGGGGCGAGGCGATGATGCGCACGGTGGCGGCCGTGGAGGTTTCAGAAGAGGGCGTGTTCATGATGGCCGCTCCGACGCGGTCCCTTCACGCGCCCTGACGCCCGGGCCCCCAGCACCTCGGGGCGGGCTGCCCGGCCGCCTACTTATGGTAGGGCTCGCCCTTCAGGATGGTGAACGCGCGGTAGAGCTGCTCGATGAGCACCACCCGCGCCAGCCGGTGGGGCAGCGTCATCCGCGACAGCGACATCACCTGATGCGCCGCGCCGCGCACCGAGTCGTCCAGGCCCTCGTCCCCGCCAATGACGAAGAGCAGGTCCTTCGAGCCCGTCTGCGCCTTGGCGACGTAGCGGGCAAGCTCCACCGAATCCAGCAGGGTGCCGCGCTCGTCCAGCGCGACGATCCAGTCCTGCGGCTTGCGCTTGCCGAGGATGGCGGCGGCCTCCGCGGACTTCGCCTCGCCGGGCTTGAGCTTGCGGCCCGACGCTTCCGTCAGCTCCAAGAGCTCGAAGCGCGTGTAGTGCTCGAGCCGCCGCGCGTACTCCTGCACGGCGGGCTCGAACAGCCCGGAGCGGTCCTTGCCGATGGAGAGGAGGCGGACCTTCACGGGACTAGGACAGCTTCACCCGGGGCGCGTCCGCCCACAGCCCGTCCAGGTCGTAGAAGGCGCGCACCTCGCCGTTGAACAGGTGGGCCACGACGTCGTCGTAGTCCAGCAGCACCCACTGGCCCGTCTCCAGGCCTTCCGTGCTGATGGGGCGCAGGGGCTGCTGCTCCTGCTTGAGCTGCACCTGGACGTTCTCCGCCATGGCGCTCACCTGACGGTCGCTCTCGCCGGAGGCGATGACGATGTAGTCCGCGTAGGACGTCATCCCACGCATGTCGAGGATGACGACGTCCGTGGCCTTCTTGTCCAGCAGCAGGTCGCCGATGCGGCGCGCCAGCTCACGTGCCTTGGGGTTGTCCGCGGGCTTGGGCAACGGCGGAGGGGCGGCGGGCTTCGGCGCCTTCCTGCGCGCGGCAGCGGTCTTCTTGCGCGGCGGCGGACGCAGGCCCGGCTTCGCCTTCTTGGCGGCCGTCTTCTTGCGGGCCGGAGCACGGGTCGCGCTCTTCGCCTTCGCCTTCGCCTTCTTGGATGCAGGGGTCTTCTTCTTCGTGGCCATGTGGCGGATACCCTATCGCACCCTTGGCAAGCTTCCAGCGCTCCTCTAATGGGTTCCGTCCATGAGCGACGCCCGCCTGGAGCAGTTCAAGAAGATGGTGGCCCAGTTCCCCGACGCCCCCATGGCCTGGTTCTCCCTGGGGAAGCTCCACCTGGAACGCAAGGAATACGACAGCGCCATCCAGAGCCTGGAGTCCGCGGTCCGCCTGGACCCGAAGTACGCCGCCGCCCTCGTCTCCCTGGGGGATGCCTACGCGGGGGCCGGCCAGACGGACAAGGCGAAGCAGGTGCTCACCACCGCCCGGGACCACGCGCTCGCCCAGCAGCACCCCAGCCTGGCCGAGGAAATCGACGAGCGCATCGCCGACCTGGACTGACGGTGCTCCAGAGCCTGGGCTCCTAGTCCTGGTCCCGCCAGGTGAAGCCCACGCCAAACACCTGGCGCGTGTATCGCAAGTCATTGCGCGGCAGGCGCGTGCTCCAGAGGCCCCAGGACACCTCCATGTCCACGCGGGCGGAGACGGGCCGGGCCAGCTTGAGGGACAGCGAGTTCTGCCCCTCGTCCTCCTCCACCAGGATGATCTCCGGCGACAGGAAGATGCCGTCCGGGTAGCGCGCCAGGCCCAGCGTCCCCTGGGCCAGCAGCGTCACCCGCCACGGCAGCCGCACCCCGGCGCTGCCGACGAGCCGGTGGCGCATGGCCGTCTCACCGAAGCTGTTGGAGCTGACCTCCTGGAAGGCATAGCTGAGCGACAGCTTCACCGGCCCCCGGTACGTGTAGCCCGCCCCCGCCACCAGCGCGCCGTCCTGCCGCCGCACGGGGGACGTGCTGACGCCCGGGAAGGGCCGGGCGAAGGGGCCGTAGCGGCGCGAACCCCATTCGCCGAACACGCTCAGGGTGTGGCGCGGGTTCAACCGGTAGCGGCCCAGGACGCCCACCTCCGGGCCGCCGAAGTCGGCCGTGTGGTCCGGGCGGTACACGAAGCGGCGGGCACCCAGGCGCACGCGCAGGGCCAGGCGCACGTCCGGGGCGTACTCGGCGAAGAGGCTGGTGCCCAAATCCGAGTACGCGCGGCTGCCGCCCCGCCGGTCCTTGGCGTGGCCTTCCGCGCCCACGCCCCACTCGGTGCCCAGGGCGAGCGAGCCCTCCAGCGCGCCCGCCTGCACCAGCGTGTCCTCGTTGTCGTAGCCCAGGTACTTGCGCGCACCCAGCTCGTACCGGCCCACCACCTGGGCCTGCTCGCCGGTGCCCCGTCCCTCCGCCACGCCCAGCACGCTCATGGCCAGGTCCGCGCCGGGGCCGGGCGTGGCGCCGTCGGAGAAGTCGCGCGGGGCGTTGCTGTCCACGAGCAGCCGGCCGGTGCCCCGGAGCGAGCCCTGCCACTCGGCCGCGCGCGCACCTCCGCCCCAGGGGAGGCTGAGGGCCAGGAGGAGCGGGAGGAGGCGACGGTCCAAGACGCGCGCACCATACTCCGGCCCGCTGGCATCCCCACGCTCGCAAGTGCCCCGTGCGGCCGCGTCGTCCCCGGGACACCCGGGGTGTGCCCGCGGTCGGTGACGCCGCACCCGGCCGCCCGGTACATTGCGGCCATGTCTTACGCGTCCTTCCTCGCGGCGGTGGCCGGTCTGGGGCTCGTCGCCTGTTCCCCGGCGTCCTTCACCACGGAGGTCCAGGGCGAGGCGACGGTGCCCGCGAACCCCGCTGGCACCTCCACGCTCCTCAATGCCTTTCCCTCCATCAGCAGCTTCTCCGCGCTGGACTTCAACGAGAACCAGGACTTCAAGAACCGCGACGTCACCAAGGACGAGGTGACGCGCGTGCAGGTGACGTCGATGAGGCTCAAGGTCCTGAGCCCCAACGACCAGGACTTCGGCTTCCTGGACTCGCTGGAGGCCGTGGCCCGCGCGGGCAACTCCGAGTCGCGCTTCGCTGCCCGGGACGGCATCGCGGGCCTGGGCTTGAACGCGCCCAACCCCACGGTGGGGCTGAACGCGGACGGCAGCGTGGACTTGAGGCCCTATGTGGCCGCGCCCAGCATGGCCATCATCCTGCGCGGCACGGGGCGTCTGCCGGAGCGCGAGGTGCGCGTGCAGGCCACGGTGGTGCTGGAGGTGGAGGGCGGCCTGCTGTAGCGGCCACCCGTCGCTGCTTCAGGGGGCCAGCGTCTTCGCGCGGCGCTCCAGTGAGCCCGCGCGCCCGTCCAGCTCGCTGGCCAGGGACTCCAGCCGCGCGGCTTCCTGCTCCAGCGAGGACAGGTCCTCCAGGCCTCCCGCGGCCAGCGCCTGGGCGCGCACCGGGTCCACCTGGGGCCGCCGGTCGCTGGCGGTGGCGGACAGGGACGGACCGCCCACGGTGGGATTGCCCCCGCCGACATTCGGTCCCTGGTTCGGGTCGCTCGCGTAGTCCGGCGACTCCATCGAGTCGGTCGGGATCACCACTGGCAGCCGGCCGCCCCGCTGGGTGGGGGCAACCTGTAGGCCCTGGTTGCCCATCGAGCGCAGGCGCAGGCGGCGGTCCTGGTCGTCGAACATGGACTCCTCGCCCAGGAAGTCGTTCATGCGGCGGTCCAGGTCGCGCTCCTCGCGCACCTCGGTGATGCGCGCCTTCAGGGCCTGGAGCCGCTGGCGCACCTTGTCCTGGGAGTCGCGCAGCGCGTCCGCCTGCGCGAGCAGGTCCTCTGGATCATCCCCGCGCGCCGCGCCATCCAGCGCCGGCACCTGGGAGGCGGGCAGCGCCGCGCGCACGGCCTCGCGTTCGCCGCGCACGGACCGCATCTGCTCCACCAGCCGCGCCCGCTCCGTCCGGTCCGTCGTCGCGTCCCACGATGCGCGCAGCCGCGTCAGCTCCTGGGACAGCGCGCCGTGCAGCGCCAGGTGCGCGCGCTCCACCTCGCCGTCCGCGCCGGACACCGACTGCGCCAGCCCCGTCAGCTCCCCGCTCAGCTCCTGCGAGCGGCGCAGCGCGGACTCCAGCTCTCCGCCCGCCGTGAGCTTCCCCTGGCGCTGGGCCTTGAGCGCTTCGATGCGCGCGGCCACGCCGTTGAGCTCGTCGCGCAGCCCCTGCTGCCGGGTGCGCAGGGTGCGTGCCTCCGTTCGCGCTGACTGGGCCTTCGCGCGCGCCTGCTCCAGGCCGGACGCCGCCCCGGCGGGAGCGGCCACGAACAGGCACAGGAGGAGGGGGAGGGCACGCAACATCATCGGGGGAACACCGTCAGCAAGGCGGATGCCAGTCCCTTCCTCCTACCCCGTTCCCAGGTCCGACGGAAAGCGCCCTGGTTCCGGGCACCTGCACGGGCAGGGTGGGGCGGGGTGGGTGGGCCGGACGGTGGAAAGTCATGGGGCCGGGGCGCGGGTGACGGATTTCCGAGGCCCCCAAGGCACGGGCACCGCTCCTTCACCTACGGAGCACCTACGAGGCCTCCTCGGGGCGTTCGCCGCGCGGCAGGAAGCCGTACTTCTCCAGCTTGTAGTAGAGCGCGGAGGTCTTGATGCCCAGCAGCCGGGCGGTCTCCGTCTTCACACCGCCTGCCTTCTCGTAGGCGCGGGCGATGAGCTGGCGCTCCAGGTCCTCCAGGATGTCCGGCAGGGGGCGGTCGCCCTGGGGCACGGGCAGCCCCGCGTCCATGCGCGGCGTCTGGCCGGCCAGGTGCGAGGGCAAGTCCTGCGGGGTGAGCGTGTCGCCCTCGGCGAAGACGAGCGCCTGCTCCATCACGTTCTCCAGCTCGCGCACGTTGCCGGGCCACGCGTGGCGGGTGAGCGCGTGCAGCGTCGCGTCGTCGATGCCGGTGACCCGCCGGTTGACCCGGGGCGCGTGCTTGGCGACGAAGTGGCGCGCGAGCGCGGGCAGGTCCTCGGGGCGCTCGCGCAGGGGCGGCAGGGTGAGCGGGACGATGTGCAGCCGGTAGTAGAGGTCCTCGCGGAAGCGGCCTGCCTTCACCTCCGCCTGGAGGTCGCGGTGCGTGGCGCTCACCACGCGCACGTCCACCTTGAGCGTCTCTTCTCCGCCCACGCGCTGCAGCTCCTTCTCCTGGAGCACGCGCAAGAGCTTGGTCTGCACGGAGGCGGGAATCTCTCCAATCTCGTCCAGGAAGAGGGTGCCGCCGTCGGCCAGCTCGAAGCGGCCCAGCTTGCGCTTCACCGCGCCGGTGAAGGAGCCGCGCTCGTGGCCGAACAGCTCGCTCTCCAGCAGCGTCTCCGCCAGGGCCGCGCAGTGCACCACGACGAAGGCGCCGTCCTTGCGAGGCGAGCGCTGGTGGATCATCCGCGCGACCAGCTCCTTGCCGGTGCCGCTCTCGCCGCGCACCAGCACGGTGGCGTCGCTCGCGGCCACCTTGCGCACCTGGGTGAGCAGCTTCTGCATGGGCTCGCTGTCGCCCACCAGGTCGCGGTGGGTGAGGGCGGCGTCGGCGTCGTGCGCGTCCGTGCGGGCGGTGAGGCGCTCCACCTGGCGGCGCGTGGCGGACAGCTCCAGGCCCTTGTCCACCTTGGCGCGCAGCACGTCCGGGGGGAAGGGCTTGGTGATGAAGTCGTAGGCGCCCTCCTGCATGGCCTGCACGGCGGTCTCGATGGTGCCGAACGCCGTCACCACCATGACGACGGCGCCAGGGTCCGCCTGCTTGAGCGCGCGCGTCACGGCGATGCCGTCCATGCCGTCCATCTTCAGGTCCGTGACGACCAGGTCGAAGGGGCCCTTCTTGTACGCGGCGAGCCCGTCCGCCCCGCTCCTCACCGCGGACACGGTGTGGCCAGAGCGGGTGAGGGTGACGGTCATGCCCTCGCGGAGGGTGTCGTGGTCGTCGATGACGAGGATGCGGGCCATGCGCCTGCTCGGGAAGGAAGGGTGGGGTGACAGCCGGTGGGTTGGCGGCGGAGTGCACACGCCAGGCCACCCTACACCGGACCTGGCGGGGCGGAGGTGGGGCCTTCCTTGAAAGGGCTGGCGTCACGGGCCCAAGCGGGTGTCTATCCCGGCGCATGGCCTCCGTCTCCGCTGCCCCGGCTGTCCTCGCAGAACTGCTCGCGCGCCACGTCCCCACGGACGACAAGGAGCGCGAGGACCTTTCGCGCATGCGCCACTTCTCCACGTCGCTGAAGGAGCCCTTCTCCCGCTCGCAGGCCGAGGCGCACTTCACCGGCAGCGTGGTGGTGGTGGACGCGGCGGGCGAGCGGGTGGCGATGCTGCACCACGCGAAGCTCAAGCGCTGGTTGCAGCCGGGGGGGCATTCGGAGGTCACGGACGGAGGCGACATGGAGGCCACCGCGCTGCGCGAAGCCCGTGAGGAGACCGGCTGCCGCGTGCACCTGCATCCCACCGCGCCGCGCCCGCTGGACGTGGACGTGCACGTCATCCCCGCGCGCAAGGACGAGCCGGAGCACTGTCACCTGGATGTCCGCTACCTGGTGGTGGCGGAGGACCCCGAGTCGCTCGCGCATGATCCGGCGGAGTCGTTTGGCATCCAGTGGCTGGGCTGGGACGAGGCGCTGACGCGCGCGGATGAAGCACCGCTGCGCCGGATGCTGCTCAAGGCCCGCGCGCTCGTTTACCGCAAGTCCTGATCGGTCTTGGATTGGGAGTGTCAATTGGATGAACGTCCAAGACCGGAAATCCTGAATCCTGGCAGGGTGTTCGCGAGGTTTGAGACAAACAAGGCTTGAGGCTCGCTTCATTTTTCAGGGGGGACTGGATGAAACACAGACATCCCTGCACCCTGAAGCTGCTCAGGGTGGAGGGGGGCGGCCATGACGGCTTGTCGTTCACCCGGGAGCAGGAGCACGTTTCATGTCGTCTCCGGTCGCAGTGTCCCAGGGCACCGCAGTGGAAGGGTTTCCTGTTTCGTCCTTGAGACAGGAGGAGGTCTCCCGGCGTTATCAGCCCGCCGCCTTGAAGCGCACGCCACACCCTCCCTGGATGGAGACGATGCTGGGGGCGCTCAAGCCCGCGTGGGACGCGGCCTGCACGCCCACGCTGTTCCGGGAGACAGCGGAGGGACGGCATCCGCCCCTGCGCGCCTGGCAGCGGTTCCTGGAGCGCTGCTTCCCCATCGTCGAGAACTTCCCCAAGTACATGGGGCTGTCCCTGGCGAAGACGACCTACGGCATGCGCCCGGGCGACGCGAGCATCCGCCGCTGGCTCTTGCAGAACCTGGGCGTGGAGGCCCGTCACGCCGAGTGGTGGATTGATTGGATGCAGGCTTCGGGCGTGGACGCCCCCAGGGCCTTCGAGACGCCGCTGACGCCGGAGGTCCGGGCGCTCCACCAGCACCTGCTGGCCACCTGCCTCGGTGGGTCGCTGGCGGAGGGCATCGCCGCGTCCAACTGGGCCATCGAGGGAGTGACAGGCATCTGGACGCGCGCCGTGGTGGAGCCCTTCACCGCGTATGCCCGGCACGGCGTGCGCATGGACGCGAACGCGCTGCGCTGGCTCCGGGCTCATGCCCGCTACGACGACGCGCACCCGGACGAGGCGCTGGAGATCATCAAGCTGTCCACGGACGTGACGACGGGAGAGCCGGTGCGCGTGGAGATCGCGGCGCACCAGTCCCTGATGTTGCTGGCGCGCGTGTTCGAGTCCTGCTGCGAGGAGTGAGCCCCCGCGCGGGTTGAAGCAGCCGTTTCATCGGTGGTGACGACGCAGTCGCGATGTACGCCGGTCCGGCCTCCCGTCGGACCGGATGGGGGGCGTACGCACATGAATGAAACACAAGACATCCGGGACCTGGCCTGGCGTGGGATGTGGTTGTTCCTGCGGTGGGTGCTGCCGCCCTCCATCGTCTGCGCCTACCTCATCGCGATGGTGATGGGGCTGTCCAGCCAGGAGGGGCTGCTCGTCACGGCCACCGTCCTGCCGTTCATCGTGCTCGTGTTCGGGCTGCTGCATCCCTATGTGACGCTGCGGTGGCTGGCGGGCCAGGCCTTGCGGCGTCGCCATGGGGACGGACCGGGGGACCGGCTGCGGCGCGTCCTGGAGCTGCCCTGGCGCTCCATGGTCTTCACCACGTGCGCGGCGTGGACGCTGGGCGGCTTCTTCTTCAGCCTCCCGGTGTGTCTGTGGTTCGGCAAGGACTGGTTCCGGCTGGGGCTGGGCACGCTCATCGCGTTCTGCTTCGGCGTGGTGGTGGCGTTCCCCATCGCGCTGGGGCTGGAGCGGCTGGTCCTGCCGTGGGCGCTGCGTGAACAGGACGCGCATCCGGAGCTGACGCCGGCGGGTTCCGGCCCCTTCTGGCCCCGGCAGTCGTGGTTCCTGCCGCTCACGTTCCTGTCCACCATCTTCGCCACGGTGGTGCTGAGCGCGTGCGTGGTGGTGGTGAAGCTCCTGGCGGTGCGCACCCTCCTGCAGGAGGTGCTGCTGGCGGATGGGGCCACGCAGGCCGCGGCGCGGCTGGATGACGTGGGCAGCTCGCTGTTCGCGGACCTGGGCTTCGCGCTGCCCTGGGTGGGCGCGCTGGTGTTCGTGCTGCCGGCCTTCACCACGTGGATGCTGGCGAGGCGGCAGGCGACGAGCGCAAGCGCGGTGCACGGGGCCATCTCCGGACTGGCGTCCGGGCGGATCCGCTCACCGCGCTGGGTGTCCACGGACGAGATGGGCGACCTGGCGTCGGGGATGAACGGAGCGCTGTCCCGGCTGCGGAGGTTTCCCCGGCTCCTCCAGACCTCCGCGCAGCGGCTGGGTCAGGCGGGAACGGAGCTGCGCGTGTCGAACGAAGAGCAGCAGCAGGGCCTCACCCGGCAGGCAGCGGCGCTGCACGAGGCGCAGGTGACGTCGGAAGAGCTGCGGCGGGCGTCGCGCATCGCCGCGGACTCCGCGGAGGAGGTCCTGCGCGTGGCCCGCCGCGCGGAGACCCTGGGGCAGCAGGGCGAGGCCGCGGTGGTCCTGAGCCTGGAGGGACTGTCGGCCATCCGGAGCGCGGTGTCCGGCATCCAGCAGCGGCTGTCGCGTCTGGAGGAGAGCACGGTGCAGATTGGAGAAATCACCGGCGCGGTGAAGGACCTGGCGGACCAGTCCCACCTGCTCGCCGTCAACGCGGCCATCGAGGCGGCGCGCTCGGGCGAGGCGGGGCGGGGCTTCGCGGTGGTGGCGAAGGAGATCCGCGGGCTGTCGGACCAGTCCGTCCAGGCCACCCGGCGCATCCGCGACATCCTCGCGGACATCAGCCAGG
Organism: Corallococcus sp. AB032C; assembly: GCF_003668935.1. Taxonomy (NCBI): domain Bacteria; kingdom Pseudomonadati; phylum Myxococcota; class Myxococcia; order Myxococcales; family Myxococcaceae; genus Corallococcus; species Corallococcus sp. AB032C. The sequence goes on from NZ_RAWP01000044.1 coordinate 51,776, forward strand.
GCATCCGCGACGCGGCGTCCATGAGCGAGCAGGGCGGCCGTCGGGTGGCCGCCGGATTGGACCAGATGCGCGCCTCCGGCGAGTCCCTGCGAGCGCTGTCGCACAGCTCGCAGGAGAGCTCCGAGGCGGCGCGGAAGATCGCCAACGCGGTGACGCAGCAGAACGCGGCCTTCTCGCAGATCACCACCGTCATCGCGGACCTGTCGCAGCTGATGGACGGCACCCTGCACCGGCTGTCCTCCACGCAGGAGGCCACGCGGACGCTGCAGGTCGTCTCCGGAGAGGTGGGGCAGATGGCGCTGCAGTTCGACGTCCAGGAGGCGGAGTCCGTCAGTACGCCGGTGCCGCCACGGCTCCGGGGGCAGGGCAAGGCAGCGTGAGCGTGAAGACGGTCTCGCCGGGCGTGGAGCGCAGGGAGAGCTCGCCGCCGTGGGCGCGGACGATCTTCCGTGCGAGCGGCAGGCCCAGGCCGGTGCCCTGCTCGCGGGTGGTGAAGAAGGGCTCGAAGATGCGCTCGCGCTCGGCTTCGGGCACGCCCGGGCCCGAGTCCTGGACGTCGATGGCATAGCGCCCGTCGCGCAGCTCGCCGCGGATCCGCACGTGGCTTCCGGCGGGCGCGGCCTGCACGGCGTTCTTCACCAGGTTCACGAGCGCGGCGGTCAGCAGGCTGCCATCCGCCTCCAGGTGCGCGGGCGAGGCGGCCACGTCCAGGGCCACGCCCTTGTTGTGCGCCTCCGCGGAGAGCAGCTCGCACGCGTTGGAGACGAGGTCGGGCGCTTCCATGGGCGCGCGCGCCAGCGGCTGTTCGCGGGCGAAGGCGAGGAAGTCCTCGACGATGCGCTGGAGGTAGGCGACCTCGCGCTGGATGCGGTCCACGTGGCTGGTCGCGTCCGCGTGGGCGCCCGCGCGCAGGTCCTCCTGCAAGAGGCCGGAGAAGAGCGCGATGCCGCCCAGCGGGTTGCGTACCTCGTGGGCCACGCCCGCGAGCATGAGCTTGAGCTGCCGGTCCCGGCTCTCCAGCGCGCCGCGCATGACCTCCAGCTCGCGCGCGAGCACGCCGATTTCGCGGGTGGGCTCCGGCGGCACGGGCGTGGTCAGGTCTCCCCGGCCGATTCTCAGCGCGGAGTCCATCAGCCGCCGCAGCGGACGGGCCAGCCCCCGGGCGGTGATGACGGCGATGACGGCCAGCGCGACGAGCGCCACGGCGCTGGCCATGACGAAGGTGCGCCACAGCCGTCGCAGCGGTCCGAAGAAGGCCGCGCTGCCCTCCACGCCGATGGCGCCCACCACCTGGCCGTCCTGGACCACGGGGGCGTAGCCCGTCTTGTAGAGCAGCCCGTCGGAGCCGGTGAAGAGCACCTGGCTGGCGGCGCGCTTGCCGGCGAGGACGCGCGTCAGCTCCAGCCGGTCGCGCGCGAGGTCCGGGAGCTCCGTGCCCACGGGCAGGCTGCCGCCCGCGTCCGCGCGCACACGGCCCCGCGCGTCCACGGCGTAGACCCGGCGCACGCCGCTCGCGGTGCGCACGCCATCCAGCAGGCGCACCAGGTTGCGCCACGTGCGGGTGCCGGACACGTCGTCGCCGGGCTCGATGGTGAGCATGCGCTCGCCGCTGACCTGGCTGGCGGTGGCGGCGGCGAGCGCGGACAGGCTCGCGCCCAGTTCGTCCTCCAGGCTCGCGCGGGCCAGCGCGTACACGGAAGCGCCCGCGAGCGACAGGAAGAGCAGGGTGGGCAGGAGGAACGCCAGCAGCAGCCGCGCGGACAGGGAGCCCAGCGCGTCCCGCAGACGGGAGGAATGGGGGCGATGCGTCATCCGGGCGGTGCTCCTGACACCCCCGCATCAAACGGCATGCCCCCGTCCGTGGCCAGTCCTCGTTCCGCGAGCCGCGCGAGGAGGTGGGGCGCATGCCGTGGAACCTGTTGCCGGAGCCTGTTGTCCCTGCTCCATGACCGAAGGGGGGGGCGCGGCCCCAAGCGCGTCAGGAAGAGGCTCACGAAACACGTCAGACACGGCTGGTAGATGTGATGAGTGATTGAGGGGGCGCGTCATGCTGACAGGATGGCTGGGACGATTCAGCGCGGGGCTGGTGCTGGTCCTGTCGCTCACGGCCTGCGGGACGCCGGGCTCCCGGACCCTGCCGGTGGGGATGCACGGCTACGGGCGCTATCACAGTGCATCCCCGGCTTCGTTCACGCGTGACACCGCCTGGGGCGGCGCGGGTTCGAACGGCACCGTGGGTGGAGAGGAATTGGGCCGCTACCTCGCGTTCATCCGCCAGAAGCGGGCCGCGTTGAAGCAGCCCGCCGTGATGGAGACGGATCGTCAGGTGGGCCATGCCGCGCTCAACGACCTGATGCTCTGGGCGTCCGCGCGGACGGAGGAGGAGCTCGCGAAGGACGAGCCGCTGGAGGTGTACCTGCGGCTGAAGGCGAAGCACGCGCAGGCGCTCCTTGAGGACGGCAAGCGGTCCGCGCGGGCGGAGGCGAAGCTGGAGGAGTTCCACCGCTGGGCGGATGCGCGTCGTCAGGTCCTGGCGGACGCGCACTTCCGCCGCCTCGGGAGTGACGGGCTGCTCACCGAGAGCGCGCTCTACGAGGAGACGCAGCTGGCGCTGGTGGATGCGGTGCTGGACTGGGCGTTCACGCATACGGAGGACCCGGACTTTCCGCGCAAGAGCCCCAGTGAGGTGGCGCTCTACCTGCTGGCGCGCGACAGCCTCCTCGCATCGGCGGTGGAGGTGGGCCGCTTCGCGCCCCCGACGTGGGACCCGACCCCTGAGCCTCCGCCCATCCCTCCGGAAGAGGTGGTGCTGGAGATCGCCCTGGGCCTGCTGCCCGTCACCGGCGAGGTGGCGGACGTGGGCGGCGTGGTGCTGGGGCAGAGCATCCTGGGATATCCGCTGACGGACGGCGAGCGGCTGTTGTGCGCGGTGAGCGTGGCGCTGCCGGTGGTGTCGGGACGCTTGCTGTCGGAAGGCGCGCAGGGGGCGGAGCGCGTCGCGTTGCTCACGGGCCGGAGCCTGCGCGAGGTTCAGGTGTTGCAGCGGGTGGTGCAGCACCTGTCGCCGCTGGAGGCCCAGGAGCTTCGCCAGGTGCTGCGCGCGGCGGGGCGTGGTGAGGCGGTGTCCGTGGAGGATGTGGAGAAGCTGCGGGCTCTGGCGAAGAGGTTGGAGGCGCCGCTCGCGGAGGCTGGGCGCGTGCTGGCCAAGGGTAAGCGCGTGGCGCTGGTGGGCTCACGTGCGACGGCGGAGGGCGCGCGGCTGGTGCCGGGCAGCGCGGAGCATCTGGCGCAGGCGTGGGTGGACTACCAGTTCCGTCACCCGGGCAAGTACCCCCGTTTCAATTACGCCGTGGATGCGGAGTGGGAGCGGCTCTACCAGACGGTCATCAAGAACAAGGGCGTGGGCAGTGCGTTCGAACAGTCCGTGCTCCAGAGCCGGAAGCTGCCGAAGAATACGGACCTCTTGTTGCCGCCACCCGGTAGCAAGGCCCAGGGGTTCGTCCCGGATGCCGTGACGGGGCACAAGGGCGACCTGGTCTGGGGTAGCCCCTACGATTTCATCGAAGTGAAGGGGCGCGCGGAGATGGCCCTCACGGGGAACATCAAGGCCATGATTGAGTACGTCCAGAAGTACGGTGGTTCGCTCGAACTCTGGATCCGTTCCGCCAAACATTCCGAGGGGGCAACGCGGCTGACCAATCCTCTGGCCAAGGAACTGCGCGACCTTGGCAAGCAGGGCCAGGCAACGGTCAGGCCCTTTCCGTGAGAACGCTTCATGGCCATTCGATACCTGAGCACGAATTTCGCGCTGCCTCCTGGCGCTCCACCCACGAGCGTCGTTCGCGAACTGGTCCATCGATTCTTCACGGAGGGCCGCTGGTTCCAACCTGTGCGCTACGGGGGCGTCGGAGTGGATGCGCAGTTCGAGCCCGGTTCTTTCGACCCGGATGTGCTCGCGGCCTACTACGATGAGTCCAAGCGCCTCTTCATCGGTGCGAAGACAGATCGGGACTTCCTCCATTTCTCCCCCGACCGCCGTGGGAAGTATCCATTCGTTGGATCATTCAGTTGGATGACGTCCGTCGTGGAAGCCCGGACGGCCCGTTGGCGTGAAGCCCACCTGCGTCAGGTGGTTGAAATCATGACCCTGCTGGGCTCCCCACTGGCCCAGTCAGGTCTCGATGACGACTTCCAGCGCAAGGGAGACCGGATCGAGCCCAACGCAGATGGCTTTGGCTCCACCCTGGTCTTCAATCTTCGCGACTACAGCGAAGGACTCGAAGGCCTCTACTGGCGCAACATCTTCGGCGCCCCCTTCGTGGACCTTTTCGGCCCGCGCCTGGACGCCATCCCCGCGTCCCAGCGCCAGTCACTCGACGGGGGCCTCGTCCTCGTCCAGCCCTATGAGCTGCCCACCCAGGCCATGACCCCGGAAGGTGACGCCGCGGAGAGCCAGCTCATCGCCACCCTGGGCCGCGAGTCCTTCTTCGACCTGCCGACCCTCACGAAGCCCACGCGCGTGCCGGACGTGTCCTGGATGCTGCACAAGCACTGACGCCCCAGACGTCAGTCGAACATCGCCGCCAGGGCTTCGCTCAAGGTCTCCACGCCCACCACCTGGAGCTTTGTCTTCTCCACGCGCCGCGCGCTGCCGGCCGGCAACACCACCCGCTGGAAGCCCATCTTCGCGGCCTCCGCGAGCCTCGGCTCCACCTGGCCCACCGCGCGCACCTCGCCCGCGAGCCCCACCTCTCCCAGCACCAGCGTCTTCGCGTCCAACGGCCGGTTCTGCAGGCTGCTCACCAGCGCCGCGCACACCGCCAGGTCGCACGCCGGTTCGCTCAACTGCATGCCGCCCGCCACGTTGACGAACAGGTCGCAGCCCACCAGTGGAATCTCTTCCTTCTTCTCCAGCACCGCCGCCAGCAGCGCCACGCGGTTGCCGTCCACGCCAATCGCCGTGCGCCGCGCCGTGCCGTAGCCCGTGGGCGCCACCAGCGCCTGCACCTCCACCAACAGCGGCCGCGTGCCGTTGAGTGTGCTCGTCACCACGCTGCCGGACTTGCCCTGCGGACGCTCGGAGAGGAACAGCGCGGACGGGTCCGCCACCTCCACCAGCCCCGCGCCCTTCATCTCGAAGACGCCAATCTCGTTGGTGCTGCCGAAGCGGTTCTTGTGCGCGCGCAGGAGCCGGAACGGATGGCCTCGCTCGCCCTCGAAGTAGAGGACCGTGTCCACCATGTGCTCCAGCACCCGGGGCCCCGCGATGGAGCCTTCCTTCGTCACGTGGCCCACCAGGAACGTGGGCACCCCGCTGCGCTTGGCGAACGCCATCAGCCGGCCCGCCACCTCGCGCACCTGGGTGATGCTGCCCGGCGCGTTGCCCAGCTCCGGCAGGTACATGGTCTGGATGGAGTCCACCACCAGCGCCTGCGGCTTCAACGCCTCCGCCGCCTGGAGCACCCGGTCCGCATCCGTCTCCGCGAACAGGTGGATGTTTTCACTCTCCACCCGCAGGCGCTCCGCGCGCATCTTCGTCTGCCGCAGGCTCTCTTCACCCGACACGTAGAGCACCGGCCCGTGCCGCGCCAGCTTGTCCAGCGCCGCCAGCAGCAGCGTGGACTTGCCGATGCCCGGGTCGCCGCCCAACAGCACCAGCGAACCGCCCACCACTCCGCCGCCCAGGACGCGGTCGAACTCCGTGATGCCCGTCCTGCGGCGCACCTCCGTCTCCGCCGTCACGTCCTGCAGCTTCACCGGCTTAGAGGCGCCCCCGGACGCGCCCCACGCCGGGCGCTTGTCGTCCACCTTCGCTTCGGTCTCCTCCAGGAGCGAGCTCCAGGCCCCGCAGTCCGGACACTTCCCGAGCCACTTCGCCGTCTGGTAGCCGCAGGCCTGACAGGTGTAGTGCGTCTTCGCCTTCGCCATGGGTTGGAGTGTCTACCCCAGACCTCCGACGTTTCCCCGCCCCGTGCGCGCGCCATGCCAGGAGAGCAGGCAGGCGTCATGTCGTGGAACAGGTAGCGGGTTGCCCCACAGGGGGGGGCAACCCACTTTCTGGTCCACGGGCGTCGCACAGAGCGAGCCCCCCACACAGGGAGGTTGTCATGGGGATTATCGCGTTTCTGGTGATTGGTCTGGTCGCGGGTCTGATCGCTCGTGCCATCATGCCGGGCAACCAGTCGATGGGGCTCATCGCCACCACGCTGCTGGGCATCGCCGGTTCGTTCGTGGGCGGCTTCGTCGGTTCGCTGTTCTCCAGTGACGGTCGCGTGTTCGACCTGCACCCCACGGGCCTGCTGTTCTCCGTCCTGGGCGCACTGGTCGTGCTGTTCCTCGTGGGGCTCGCCGGCCGCGGCCGTCGCGTCCACGTCTAGTCCGCAGGGCTCCTCGACCGATGAGGCGGGAGACAGCCAGGGACGTCCGTCATGCGCGGGCGTCCCTTCTGTCTTTGCGGGCTTCTTCCGGCGGCCTCCGGAGCGGGCTTCCCAGAGGGGAAAGGGGACTCGTCAACCCCATGGTCCAAGAGCGTTGACAATGGCCTCCGGGCCACGCACCGTCGGCCTCCTGACGCCTCCCCAGGAGCCCGCATGTCCGACACCGCCGAGTCCTTCCACGGCCACGCCCACCACGCCGCCCCCGTCCCGGAAGGGGTGACGGTGCGGCATGACTGGTCGCTCGCGGAGGTGAAGGCGCTGTACCAGTTGCCGCTGCTGGACCTGGTGCACAAGGCGCAGACGGTGCACCGGCAGGTGTTCGTGGAGAACAAGGTGCAGCTGTGCTCGCTGCTCTCCATCAAGACGGGCGGGTGTCCGGAGGACTGCGCGTACTGCCCGCAGGCGGCGCGCTACAAGACGGGCGTGAAGGCGGAGAAGCTGATGGCGGTGCCGGACGTGCTGTCCGCCGCGTCGCAGGCTCGCGCCGCCGGGGCCACCCGTTTCTGCATGGGCGCGGCGTGGCGCGAGGTGAAGGACGGTCCGCAGTTCGACAGCGTGCTGGAGATGGTGAAGGGCGTGCGGGCCCTGGGCATGGAGGCGTGCGCCACGCTGGGAATGCTCTCCGACAGCCAGGCGAAGCGCCTGCGCGAGGCGGGCCTGTCCGCGTACAACCACAACCTGGACACGTCCCCGGAGCACTACGGCGACATCATCTCCACCCGCACCTATGACGACCGGCTGAAGACGCTGAACCGGGTGCGCGACGCGGGCATCTCCGTGTGCTGCGGCGGCATCATCGGCATGGGCGAGTCCGTGGAAGACCGCTGCAACCTGCTGCGCACCTTGTCCAACCAGGAGGTGCACCCGGAGTCGGTGCCCATCAACGCGCTCGTGCCCGTGGAGGGCACGCCGCTGGCGGAGCAGCACCGCGTGGAGACGGTGGACATGGTGCGCACCATCGCCACCGCGCGCCTGCTCATGCCCCAGTCCATGGTGCGCCTGTCCGCGGGCCGCATGCAGATGAATGAAGAGGCGCAGCTGCTCTGCATGATGGCGGGCGCCAACTCGCTCTTCTTCGGGGAGAAGCTGCTCACCACCGGCAACCCCGAATACACCCAGGACATGGCGCTCCTGGAGAAGGCGGGCATCCGCCCCCTGGAGCCCCGGCAGGACCGGTGAGGCCCACGACGCAGGTCGCGGACCGCTGGGCGCGCGAGGACCTGGAGGCCCTGTCCGCGAAGGGTCTTCGCCGCGCGCTGGAGCCGCTCGACTCTCCCCAGGGCGCGGAGGTGCGCGTGGGGGACGAGCGGCTGGTCAACTTCTCCTCCAATGACTACCTGGGGCTCGCGGCGTCGCCCGCCGTGCGCGCCGCCGCCGCGTCCGCGCTGGAGCGCTACGGCGTGGGCACCGGCGCCAGCCGCCTGGTGGTGGGGGACATGGTGCCGCACCAGCGGCTGGAGGCGCGGCTCGCACGCTTCGAGCGCGCGGAGGCCGTGCGCCTCTTCAACTCCGGCTACGCGGCCAACACCGGCATCCTGCCCGCGCTGGTGGGCCCCGGCGACGCGGTGTTCTCCGACGCCCTCAACCACGCCTCGCTGGTGGACGGCTGCCGGCTGTCGCGCGCGCGCGTCGTCGTCTACCCGCACTCGGACGTGGCCGCGCTCACCCGCGCGCTGGCGGAGACGCCCGCGCGGCGCAAGCTGGTGGTCACCGACAGCGTGTTCTCCATGGACGGGGACGTGGCTCCGCTGCGGGAGCTTCTGGCCGCGTGCGAGGCCCACGGCGCCGCGCTGATGGTGGACGAGGCGCACGCCACCGGTGTCCTGGGCGCGCGTGGCGCGGGCCTGTGCGAGGCGCTGGGCGTGGAGGACCGGGTGGACCTGCGCATGGGCACGCTGAGCAAGGCGCTGGGCGGGCTGGGCGCGTACGTGGCCACGTCGCGCGCGGTGGCGGACCTGCTGATCAGCCGCGCGCGGCCATTCGTCTACTCCACCGCGCTGCCCGCCGCCCTGTGCGCCGCCGCCGAGCGCGCGGTGGACCTGGTGGAGCACGACCCTGCTCCTCGCGAGCGGCTGTGGGGGCACATCCACCGGTTCACCGACGGACTGCGCGCGCTGGGCCTACCCGCCGAACCCCGGAGCGCCATCTTCCCGGTCATCCTGGGCGAGCCCTCGCGCGCGCTGGACGCGGCGAAGCGCCTTCGCGAGGCGGGCCTCTTGGTGAAGGCCATCCGCCCGCCCACCGTGCCGGACGGCACCAGCCGGCTTCGCTTCTGTCTCTCCGCGGCCCATACGACGGGCCACATCGACCTGGCGCTGGAGGCCCTGCGCCGGGTGGGAGTCTCCCGTGGCCCCTGAGGCACTCCAGTTCTTCGTCACCGGCACGGACACCGGCGTGGGCAAGACGCAGGTGTCGTGCGCGCTGCTGTCGCTCCTGAAGGACGCGGGCCATGAGCCCCAGGGCTTCAAGCCCTACGAGAGCGGCTGTGAGTCCCTCAAGGCCCCGGCGGACGCGCTCGCCATGCGTGAGGCCGCGGGCAGCACGCTGCCGGTGGATGCCATCTGCCCGCACCGCTTCAAGGCGCCGCTGGCCCCGGGCATCGCGGCGTCGCGGCTGGGAACGGAGCCGGACTTCCGCGTGACGCTCGCGGCGTGGAAGCAGCTGAAGGGCGGGGCGGTGGTGGTGGAAGGGGCAGGGGGACTGTTCGTCCCGGTGGATTCGAAGCGCGACGTGGTGGACCTCATCCAGGCCTTCCGCCTGCCCGTGGTGCTGGTGGCGCGCGCGGGGCTGGGCACGCTCAACCATGTCGCGCTGTCGCTGGAGGCGCTGGCGGCGCGCAAGGTGTCCGTGCGGGCGGTGGTGCTGTCGCGCGGGGTGCCCGGACGTGACCTGTCGGAGCGGGACAACCGGCGCTACCTGGAGGCCCGCCATGGCGTGGAGGTCCTGGGTCCCGTGCCGTATGTGGAGGATCCAAAAAAGCGCCAGTTTGCGTTCCGGCGCGCGCTGGCGCCGCTGGTGTCCGAACGCGCGCGGGCCCGATAAATCGGCCTCCGCCGCGTTCGGCGAAAAGGCGCGTGCTACAGGTCGCGCAAGTTTTCACGTGGTGGTGGCCGTGATCTGGACGTCCCGTTTTTTCCGCGCGAGAAAGCCGGACGAATGGCGGACATCATCGACATCACGCTCCTCGCGGACGTCCGGCGCTTCTTCAAGAAGCTCATTGAACAGCGCGGGCTGTCCTACTTCCTCCAGAAAGACGGTCCGCGGCTGTTCCAGATTGAGCCGACGAAGGTCGAGCTGGTTCTGCGCACCGCGATCCGCACCCGGAACCCGGAGCTGCCCGCGCCGCACGAGAAGGCCGTCGAGCACTGCCGCCTGGAGCTGCGCCGCGAGCTGATCCGCCGCGTCGCCAGCGCCATGCTCCAGACGGGGCTGTGAGCCGCTTCTCGCTCCGCACCGCCTTCCCTCGCACACCCAACCCGCTCTCCCAGGCCGCCGCCGAGCGCCACGCGCGCGGGCTGCCCCTGCTGGACCTGGCGGAGACCAACCCCACGCGCGTGGGGCTGCCCTCACCAGAGGTGGACCTCGGGGCCCTCCCCGAGCCCTTCCGCTACACGCCAGAGCCCTTCGGCCTGCCCACCGCGCGCGAGGCCGTGGCCGCGCACCTGCGCCAACGGGGCGCGTCCGTGGAGGCCGCGCACGTCGTCCTCTCCGCCAGCACCAGCGAGGCCTACGGCTGGCTCCTCAAGCTCCTGTGCGACCCGGGGGACACCGTTCTTCTCCCCGCGCCCGGATACCCGCTGGTGGACGTCCTGGCGCGACTGGAGGGCGTGCACACGCGCGCCTACCGCCTGCCCGCCGTGCACGGCTTCGGCCTGGACGCGGCCCGGGTGGAGGCCGCAGTGGACGCCCGTACTCGCGCGGTCGTCGTGGTGAACCCCGGCAACCCCACCGGCCACTTCCTGCACGAGGGCGAGCTCCACGCGCTCGCGGACGTGTGCGCGCGCCATGGCCTGGCGCTCGTCTGCGACGAGGTGTTCTCCGACTTCGCGTGGGATGACGAGGATGGGCGGGTGACGTCCGTGGCGGGGCTGCCGCTGCCGTGCCTGACGTTCTCGCTCTCCGGACTGTCCAAGGTGGCGGGCCTGCCCGGCCTCAAGCTGGCGTGGCTGCACGTGGGCGGTCCCTCGCACGCGCGCGACGAGGCCCTGGCCCGGCTGGAGGACGTGGCGGACGCGGCGTTGTCGGTGGCCACGCCCGTGCAACTCGCGCTGCCGACGCTCCTCGCGCACGCGCCGCGCTTCCAACAGGCACTGCTGGAGCGGGTGCGGCACAACCGGGAGCGGTTGGTTCAAGCGCGCCCGGCGGACGCCGCGTGGGACGTGGTGCCCTCGCACGGCGGCTGGAGCGCGGTGCTGCGCATCCCCCATCACCCCGGAGAAGAAGCCACCTGCCTGCGGCTCCTGGAGGAGGGGGTGCGCGTGCAGCCGGGTTACTTCCACGACTTCGGCGGCGGTGCGTACCTCGTGCTGTCGTTGCTACCGATGCCCGAGGTCTTCACCGCCGCCCTGGAACCGCTGGTGCGCGTGCTCAGTCCGCCGCAGGGGTGATGACCTGGAGCTGGGTGAAGTTCTTGCCCGACACCTTGAACAGCTCGTAGGGCGAGATGGCCTCGCCGGTGTCGTTGTTGAAGTCCAGCTCACCGCTGGCGCCGCGCACGTTGACGATGTTGCCCGCGCGCAGCTCGTCGCGAGCCCCGCTGAACTGCACCGGCCCCAACGAGTAGGTCTTCGCGGTCTGCCCCGAGGGGGGCGTCAGCTTCGTGAGCCCCATGGCGATGCGATCGCCGGTGACGGCGCCGGGGTTGTTGAGGTCGTTGCCAATCGCGTACGCCGCGCCGAGCGTCACCAGGTACATGGCGTCGTAGGCGTGCGCGGTGAACGAGAACTGCGCCGGGTCCGTGTTGTTGTAGGCGGTCCGGAAGCGGCTGTTGAAGAGCTGGTAGACGGAGTCGTCGGGCCGCGCGGACGCGGGGGCGGTGCCGTACGTGCCCGCGAGCTCGGCGGCGGTCGCGTCGTTGGACAGCAGGGTGGGGTCCTTGCTGGCGTCGGTGAGGAACCACCGGTTGCCATTGGCGACCTTCACCTGCTCCGCCACCGCCGCGGGCACCAGGCGCGCGTTGTCCTCGGTGAAGCCGGCGAGCACCGTCAGATCCGGCTTGTTGTTCTTCAGCCAGGTCACCGCGGTGCCCACGTCCCCGTTGCGCTCGTACTGCGCGCCGCCCACCTTCGAGGGCAACCGGTCCAGCAGCTGGGAGAACAGCCCCTGGCCGTAGTTGTCGTTCACGTAGGCCACGCCAATCTTGGCGGGGACCGTGAACGTGTTGCCCGGGTCGTTGATGGCCGTCTTGCCGCTCAGCACCTCCGAGATGACGCGGCCCTGGAGCGCGTCCGACGGGGTGGTGCGCCACACCAGGCCCACCGGACCGCCGTTCTTGTCGTCCAGGTTGGTGAAGGTCGCGCTGGTGGCGGTGTGGCTCATCAGCAGCACGTTCTTCTTGATGGTGATGGTGCTGACGCCGGTGGTCTGCGCGCTGCCCGCGCTGAACACCGCCACCACCTGCTTGTCGTTCACCAGCCAGGTGGCCTGCGTCTTCGCGTTCTCCACGTCCGCCTTGGTGTCGCAGACGTACATGACGAACTGCCGGCCGCCCACGCCCTCCAGCGAGTTCACCTCGTTGAGCGCCAGCTTCAGCCCGTTGAAGCGCTGCTGCTCAATCTCCGCGTTGCCGCTCGCGTTGGTGAGCGGCAGCAGCGCGCCCAGCACGATGGGGTTCGCCGCGGACGTGGCGCCCACCACCTGGTCGCATCCAGCGGGTTGCGGCAGACAGAACCCGGACGTGCAGACGCTGTTGCTGCCGCAGTCGCCGCTCGTCGTGCATTCGGACAGGCCGCCCGCCGTGGTGAAGCTGCACCCGGACGACAGCAGCGCCATGCCCAACGTCATCATTCCCAGCGCGCGCATCAGAAACGCCCCTCCATGCCAATGCCAGCGCCGCGCGGCGCGAACGTCACGCGGACCTCGCCCTGCGCGGGAGGGCCTTCTTTGGGATACAGGATGATGGCGGTGATGGCCCCCGCGAGCCCCACGCCGAAGCCGATGTCCGCCAGCAGCGCCTTGCTCTTGGTGCTGTCCGACAGACGCTCCTTCTCATCGAGCGTCTTGGCGCTGTCGAACTGCTCGCGCTGGTCGCGCGCCTGCAGTCCGAAGAGCACGCCCGCGCCCACGCCCAGCACCGCCACGCCGCCCGTGGCGAACGCCGCGATGCGCTGGGTGCGGTAGGACTTGATGGCCCGGTTCAGCTCCGCCTGCTTCTGACGCTCGCTCTCGTCCTCCGCGCGCCGGGCCGCGGCCTGCTCGGCTTCCGCCTGTTGCCGCGCGGCATCTGCCTCCGCCTCCAGGCGCTTGCGGTCCGCGTCCGCCGTCGCCTGCGCCTGGTCCTCGCGGTCCAGCTGCACGCGCAGCCGGTCGATGGCGCGGTTGCTGTTCTTCAGCAGGGCCGGGTCGGTCTCCTCGCTGGAGGACGTGACGTACTGCCGGTAGAAGGTCATCGCCTCGCGAGGCTCGCCCGCGTACTCCAGCGCCACGGCGATGTTGTAGACGAGCCGCGGGTGCGGCTGCGCCTCGTTGGCCTGCTTCAGCGCCTCCGCCGCCTCGCGGTACTTGCCCGCGTCGTAGAGGCGTTTGCCCTCCTTCAACAGCGCCTGCACGTTGACCTTGGAGCCACCCCGCTGCGCCAGGGCGGACCCCGGCGCCAGCGCCAGCGCCAGCGACAACACGAAAACCAGTCTCATGGGGCGGTGAGCCTAGCGCCGAACAATCCGGCCGTCGAAGCGCTGGCCCCCTTTAAAAAGCGCCGGGGCCACCCCCACCCCTGTAGCACCAGGAGAAGAAGCGGCCCCGGACGGGCATTCCCAGGCGTCAGACGGCGATCAGCCGTCCAGGCGCGCGATGAGCAGCTTGCGCTGGAGCATCAGGGCCTCGGGGGCCTTGGTGCCCAGCTGCTCGAAGAAGACCTCCTGGCTCTTGAGCTCGGACTTCCACTCGTCCTCCTTGATGGAGGTGGCCTCCTGGACGGCCTCCGCAGACAGGTCCAGGCCCTTCAGGTTGAGGCCCTGGTCCTGGCGCGGCACCCAGCCCAGCAGCGTCTCCTGCGTGGGGACGCGGCCCTGCACGCGGTTCACGATCCACTCGAGGACGCGCATGTTGTCCCCGAAGCCCGGCCAGATGAACTTGCCGTTCTTGTCCTGGCGGAACCAGTTGACCTGGAAGATCTTCGGCAGCTGCGGGATGGACTTCTGCATGTCCAGCCAGTGCTGGAGGTAGTCGCCCATGTGGTAGCCGCAGAAGGGCAGCATGGCCATGGGGTCGCGGCGCACGACGCCCACCTTGCCGGTGGCCGCCGCCGTCGTCTCCGAGCCCATGGTGGCGCCCAGGAACACGCCGTGGGTCCAGTTGAAGGCCTGGATGACCAGCGGGATGGTGTTGGAGCGGCGGCCGCCGAAGATGATGGCGCTGATGGGAACGCCCATGGGGTCGTTCGCCTTGGCGGACAGCACCGGGTTGTTGCTCATGGGCGCGGTGAAGCGGCTGTTCGGGTGCGCCGCCTTCTCAGCGCTGCCCTTCTTCCAGGGGCGGCCCTGCCAGTCGATGAGCTCCTCGGGGACCTCGCCGTCCTTGCCCTCCCACCACACGTCACCATCCGGCGTGAGCGCCACGTTGGTGAAGAGCGTGTCCTTGGAGATGGTCTCCATGGCGTTGGGGTTGGTCTTGTTGTTGGTGCCGGGCACCACGCCGAAGTAGCCGGCCTCCGGGTTGATGGCGTACAGGCGGCCATCCGGACCGGGGCGCATCCAGGCGATGTCGTCGCCGACGGTCTCAATCTTCCAGCCCGCGTACTCCTTGGGCGGGATCATCATGGCGAAGTTCGTCTTGCCGCACGCGGACGGGAAGGCGGCGGCGACGTAGGTCGTCTCACCCTTGGGGCTGGTGACGCCCAGGATGAGCATGTGCTCGGCCAGCCAGCCCTCCTCGCGGCCCAGGTAGCTGCCGATGCGCAGCGCGAGACACTTCTTCCCGAGCAGCACGTTGCCGCCATATCCAGAGCCGAAGCTCCAGATGGTGTTGTCCTGGGGGAAGTGGCAGATGTAGCGGCGGTCCGGGTTCACGTCGCCCGTGGAGTGCAGGCCGCGGTTGAAGTCGTCGCTGTCGCCCAGCATGTCCAGCGCGGCCTTCCCCATGCGGGTCATGATCCGCATGTTGAGCACCACGTAGTCGCTGTCCGTCAGCTCCACGCCAATCTTCGTGGAGGGGCTGCCCAGCGGGCCCATGGCGTAGGGCACCACGTACATGGTGCGGCCCTTCATGCAGCCTTCGAACAGGAGGCCCAGCTTCGTGTAGGCCTCGTCCGGCTCCATCCAGTTGTTGGTGGGGCCCGCGTCCGTCTTGTTCGGCGTGCAGATGAACGTGAGGTGCTCGACGCGCGCCACGTCGTTGGGGTTGGAGCGGTGCAGGTAGCAGCCGGGGCGCTTCTGCGGGTTGAGCGGGATGAGCGTGCCGTCCTTCACCGCCTGCTCGGTGAGGCGCTGCTTCTCGGCCTCGGAGCCGTCGCACCAGACAATGCGGTCCGGCTGGGTCATCGCGGCCATCTTGGCCACCCAGGCCAGCAGCGTGGGGTTCTTCGTGGGCGCCTGCTCGGTGGCGGCGGCCGCTTGCGTCGAAGCCATGGAGGTTTCCTCGGGGTGTTTCATGGGTCGGGTCTCCCGCGTTTCGCGACTTCGCGAGGGGGCGAAACCCTACAGCGGAAGGAACACCAAACCTTCTGGACCCAGGCCCCAAAAGCAACTGACGTCCGGCAGTCAACCGGACTTTCGACCGCTCTGGTCTAATTCCACTTATCAGCGCCCGGTCGCTCATCAGTAAACGGCGCGGTGCGGCACACGCTGGCGGCGCAGCGCGCCGTGCCCAGGTTGAGGGTGCGCACGCCCCCTCCATGTCCATCGCTCTCGTCCTGGCCGTCATCGTTGTCGCGTTGGTCCTGTTTTCCATTGATTCCATCCCCATCGAGTTCACCTCGCTGGTGGTGGTCTGCCTCCTGGCGCTCTCCGGGGTGCTGACGCCAGCGCAGGCGTTCGAGGGCTTCAGCAACGACACCGTCATCTTCATCTTCACCCTGCTGGCGATGACCCAGGGGCTCGCCGCCACGGGCGTGGTGCAGATGGTGGGGCAGCGGATGGCGTTCTTCGCGCGCTTCGGCCATCAGGTGTTCGTGCTGGCGATGATGGGCGTGGTGGCGGTGTTCTCCTCGTTCATCTCCAACACGGTGACGACGGCGGCCTTCCTGCCGGTGGCCATTGGCGCCGCGCAGCGGGCGAAGGTGCCCCGCAGCAAGGTGCTGCTGCCGCTGGCGTACGCGTCCATGCTGGGCGGCACGGTGCTGCTCTTCGGCACGTCCACGAACCTGGTGGTGTCCGCGGCGCTGAAGCGGCAGGGGATGGCGCCCATTGGCGTGACGGAGCTGGCGCCGGTGGGGCTGCCGGTGGTGCTGATTGGCATCGCCGTGGTGGTGCTGCTGGGGCGGTGGTTGTTGCCCTCGCGCGAGGGCAAGCCGGGCACGGAGGGCTTCGCGCTGCGCGACTACCTCACGGAGGCGGTGGTGCCGGAGGGCTCGCGCTACGTGGGCAAGCCCCTGGCGGAGCTCACGGAAGGGCTGGGCCTGCGCGTGATTGGCGTGGTGCTCGACGGCGAGACGCTCTCCGCGAAGCCGTCGTACGTGCTGACGGGCCAGGAGCGGCTGGTGGTGGAGGGCAAGCGCGAGGACATCCTGCGGGTGAAGGACCTGCAGGGCCTCGCGCTGCGGCCGGACGTGCGGCTGTCGGACGCGGAGTTGGAGGGGCCGGAGTCGATGCTCGCGGAGGTGAGCGTGCCTCCCGGCAGTCCGCTGGTGGGGCGCAGTCTTCGGGAGACGCTGTTCGTGGAGCGCTTCGGGCTGGTGGCGCTGGGGCTGCACCGCCGGCCCGCCATCCAGCGGCTCACCAAGCTGCAGCTATTGGGGCGTGCCTGGGAGGAGCACTCGCTGTCCACGCTGCCCTTGTCCGTGGGGGACGTGCTGCTCCTGCGCGGTCCGCGCCAGAAGGTGGCGGAGCTGGCGCCGGCCCATACGCTGATGGTGCTGGAGGGCCACGAGTACGAGCCGCCGCGCTACGCCAAGGCGCTGCTCGCGGTGGTCATCTTCCTGGGCTCGCTGGCGGCGGGCTCCCTGGGCCAGGTGCCGCTGTCGCTGGCGGGGCTCACCGGCATGCTGCTGATGATCGCCACCGGGTGCGTGGACGCGCGCACCGCGTTCCGCGTGGACTGGCGGGTGGTGCTGCTCATCGGCGCCATGATGGCGCTGGGGCTGGCCATGGAGGTGAGCGGCGCGGGGAAGTTCGTCGGCGACCACGTGGCCCGGCTGGGCGCGTACGGCGGGCCCCGCGCGGTGCTGGCGCTGTTGATGCTGCTGACCATCGTGCTGTCGGCGCCCATGAGCAATCAGGCCGCGGCGCTGGTGGTGCTGCCGGTGGCGCTCAACGCGGCGACGCAGCTGGGCGTGGACGTGCGCCCCTTCGCCATGGGCGTCACGCTGGCGGCGAGCTGTTCGTTCATCACCCCGCTGGAGCCCAGCTGCGTGCTCGTCTACGGGCCCGGGCACTACCGGTTCACCGACTTCTTCCGGCTGGGCACGCCGCTGACCGCGGTGCTGGTGGTGTTCCTCGTCCTCGCCGTGCCCGTGGTGTGGCCCTTCCACGCGTAGGCGTGAAGCGCCTTTCAGTGGATGGCGGCGCGCAGCCCTACGTCGGCGAGGACTCGCGACTCCTGCGCGAGCAGGTGCTGCAGGCGTGCGTCCACGGCGGCCTCGTCCCCGTTGGACGCGGTGACGGCCAGTCGGTGGAAGAGGGACTGGTGGCCGTCCTCGGACTGGGCCAGCTCTCCGTAGAAGCGGGCGAGCGCCGGGTCGGTGAGCCCCTCCGCGAGCAGGGACAGCCGCTCGCAGGAGCGCGCTTCGATGATGGCGGCGACGAGCAGGCGGTCCACGCGCCGCTCCAGCGCGGGCGTGCGCACGTGCTTCTGGAGGCCCTGCGCGTACGGGTCCCCGGCGTCCTTGGTGAGCGTGAGGCCGCGCGCGGCCATCAGGTCCAGCACGCGCGCCAGGTGGGCGCTCTCCTCGCGGGCCAGACGCGCCATCTGCGACGGCAGGCCCGGCAGGTCCGGGTAGGCCTGGAGCATGGACAGCGCGTTGGCGGCGGCCTTCTTCTCGCAGTGAGCGTGGTCCACCAGCACCGCGTCGAAGTTGGCGAGCGCCAGCGGCAGCCAGCCGGGGTCGGTGGGCGCGTGGAGGATGACGGGGCCCGCTCCGGAGAGGGGACGGCGGGAGGGCGTGGGGCGGCTGCTCATTCCATCTACTCCACCAGCACGAGCCGCTGGGTGCGGCCGGCGTGGTAGCCCACCTTGCGCGCGATGCGGGCGGTGCTCTCGTCGCGCTCGTCGATGCGCATGGCGAGCCGGGGCAGCGAGGACAAGAGGTGCCGGGAAATCTGTCCCAGGCACAGCGTGGCGTGGCCCTGGCGGCGGCGGGACGGGGGCGTGTACATGCCCTCCAGCTCCGCGCCGAACTGCGAGCGGCAGCCGATGTCCACCTTGAACACGAGCTCGCTGCCCTCCTCCAGCACGTAGGTGCGGCGCTGGCGCACGCGCTGGAGGACGCGGGCCTCGTAGTGGGCGGGGTCCTCCGCCAGCGGGTCCCGCTCGAAGATCTCGCGCACGTAGCCCTGGGCCAGGGGCAGCAGGCGGGGCACGTCCTCTTCGCGGGCCAGGCGCAGGGTGGGGTTGGTGAAGGGGCCCAGGTCGTCCGCGGAGACGCTGAACAGCTTCTGGGTGCGGGACAGGCGCGGCTTGCCTTCACAGAGGCTGCGCACCAGCGCGTCCACGGAGGACTTGTCCCCCACGGTGGCGCGCAGCTTGAGGCTGGCGGCGAGCGCGTCCGCGATGACGCCCGTGGCGCTGGCGTCGCTGGCGCTGGGCACCACCAGCCCGCCATCGCCGCCCACGAAGACGGCCGCGGTGAGGACGCCGCTGTCGAAGCGGCCGTGGAAGGAGAAGGCCGCCTGGCGCTCCGGCGCCGTGATGCCGAACTCCTCCAGCAACCCCAGGAGGTAGAGGTTGTGGACGGGATCCTTCGCCAGGAGCGCGCGCAGGGCGTCCGAGTGGGAAGGCGCGAGCTGTTCGACGGTGACGGGCATGCGCGAGGGTCGAAAGGGGCCTGAACCTTACGCGGAACCCGACCTCACGGGCCAGCGTCCCCAGGCACGGTGAACCGGAATGGTTGGAGCACGGTCGCGGACCCTCCCAGGTGGGGTGCCGGGAAGCGCGCGTCCAGGAGCGAATCCAGCACGCACGCCTGCACCATGGGGTCCGGGATGGTGCTGGAGACGAGCTCGCCCCGGTTCATCTTCCCCTCGGGGCCCTCGCCCTCCACGGTGAAGCGCAGCTTCACTTCGTGTGTGCCCCGGTTGCGTTGTGCGGCGTCCTGGAAACATTGCTGCACGAGCGGAGTCACGGACTGGATGGCCAGGCGCAGGTCCTCCGCGTCGATGCGGCCGGAGGAGGCCTCCACCACCGGCTCCACCACCTCCACGCGGCGCGGGTCGGGGGCGTCGAAGTCCTGGCGCGGCGGCGGGGCGCGGGGCGGCTCGTGCACCGGAGCCTCGGGGCGCGGAAGCGGCGGGGT
>NZ_RAWP01000045.1:0-70193 GCF_003668935.1 Corallococcus sp. AB032C
GCCCACCGCCGCCCAGGGGCTGATGGTGGAGGCCCGCCGGGCCGCGCCGCCGGCCACGGGGACGCCGCCTCCTCCCCGAGCGGGCTACGGGCCGGCCCTGCCGCCCGCGAACACCCGCCCGCCTCCGCCCGTGCCGGACAACGCCCTGCCCCCTCGCGGCGGTACGGGTGCCACGGCGCCGGTTCCGGCAGGCACGCCCCCCGCGACGACGGGCGCCACGGCGCGTCCCCCGCCGGTGGCGTCGCGCTTCGGGCTGGCGGTGATCGCCGGGACGACGCGCGGCCAGCGCTACAAGCTGCCGGTGACGGGCTGCGTGGTGGGCCGCCAGCGCGGCGCCATCCTCTTCCCGGACGACGTCTTCGTGTCGCCGCTGCACGCCACCTTCCTGGTGAAGGACGGCGCCCTCTACGTGCGCGACGAGTCGAGCGCGTCGGGCGTCTACGTCACCTTCGCCGGCACGGAACCGCTCGCGCCGCGCGCCCTCTTCAGCGCCGGCCAGCGGCTGTTCCGCTTCACCGGCCGCGTGGAAGCCCCCTCGCCCGTGTCGGGCCGGCCCACCGCGTATGGTTCGCCCGTGCCGCTCGGCCAGGCGCTGTACGGAGTGGAAGAGGTTCACATGGGTGGCAGGGCGGGCCGCGCGGTGGTGACGGCCGCGGCGCTGCTCACCATTGGACAGGCCCACTGCGACCTGGCGTACCCGAACGACGAGGGGCTCGCCGGCCGGCACTGCGAGCTGAGCCCCACGGCGACCGGCGCGATGCTGCGCGACCTCTCTGGCGGCCTGGGCACCTTCGTGCGCATCCCGCCCGCGACGGAGCGGCCCCTGCGTCCGGGCGACCGCGTCCGCCTGGGCCAGCACGTCATGCAGGTCGAAACGCTGGGCTGACGGGAAGCGGCCCGCGCGGCACCGGGCCGAGGCGGGCCGAACCGGGTACTACCGGCAATCAGGGCGACGAGGGACGCGCCACCGGGCTGCCGAGCCGGACTTCGATGTACGCGCGCGCACGCGAGTCCGGCATGTCGGTCAGGTGGCGCACCCACCAACCGCGGGCCTCGTCCGTGTTGTCGCGCTGCCAGTACAGCTCACCCAGCTTGAGGGCCAGCTCCGCTTCCGGGTTGAAGTTGAAGGCCTCCTTGTAGCTGGAGGTCGCGCGGCCCAGCTCCCCGGCCATCACGTCGCGGTCCCCGTCCTGCGTCAGCTTGCGCGCCTTGTCCACGTTGCGCGCGTTGCTGGGGATCTGCCGCAGGTAGTCCGGCTGATCCGAACCGGAGGTGAGCAGCCGGGGCGCGTTGGGCGGCGCCACGTACTGGTTCCCCTCGGAGCCGCTGCCCGCGCCAATGCCGAAGTAGTAGACGAAGAAGCCCACCGCCCCCAGCACCAGCACGGTGGTGAGCGCCTTGAAGAAGAGGATGATGCCGTCGCCGCCACCGGAGGCGGGCGCGACCACGGAGGTCCGGGTGCCTTCCTGCGCGAGCGTGGACTCCTCGGAGACAGGGGTGCGCGAATGCGGCAGGCCCTGCACGGTGGCTTCCACCGTCACGTCGTTCCAGGCCGTGTTGTTGCGGGCGGAGTTTTGCGCGGCCTGCGACTTGCGCGGGATGGGGGCCAGCACGCCAGAGGCCTGGGGACGGCGCCCGCCCGTGTCGTTGGCGGCGGCCCCTCCGCGACGGCGCTCCTTGTCGACGGCGAGCAGCTCCGCCTTGAAGGCCCCGGCGTTGGCCGGCCGGTCATCCGGGTCCTTGGACAGGACGCGGAGGATCAGCCGCTCCATGCCCGGGGAGATGCGCGCGTCCGGACGGCGGCGCGTGGGCGGGGGCGGCTCCTCGGTGAGGTGCTTGGTGGCGAAGCCCACCGCCGAGTCGGACTCGAAGGGGAGCAGGCCCGTCGTCAGCTGGTAGAGGATGACGCCCACCGCGTACAGGTCCGAGCGGTGATCCAACACCGCGCCCCGCGCCTGCTCCGGCGACATGTACTCGGGGGTGCCGCACACGAAGCCCGCGCGCGTGAGGGCCGGGCCTTCATCCTGCGAGTCGGTGATCTTCGCGATGCCGAAGTCCAGCACCTTCACGAAGTCCGGCTCGTTGCGGCGCTGCTCCACCATGATGTTTTCGGGCTTGAGGTCCCGGTGGATGACGCCCGCGCCGTGCGCGTCCGACAGCGCGCTCAGGATCTGGAGGGCGATGCGCACCACGCGCGCCTCGCCCAGCGGCCACTCGCGGCTGAGGATCTGATGCAGGTCCTGCCCGGCCACGTACTCCATCGCGATGAAGAGCGCGCCGTCGTCGGCCTGGCCGAAGTCCAGCACGCTGATGGAGTTGGGGTGGTTCAAACGGCTGGCGGCCTTGGCCTCGCGCTGGAAGCGCGCGACGGTGCGCTCGTCCGACAGCAGCGTGTGGCGCAGCACCTTCAGCACCACCACCTTGTCCAGCGCGAGCTGCCGGGCGCGGTACACCTTGCCCATGCCGCCCTCGCCGATGAGGGCTTCCACCCGGTACTTGGAGGCAATCGTCTTGCCCACGTATTCGTCGCCGCCCTCCGCCGAGCGCAGGAGCGTCGCGCCGCAGGCAGGGCAGTAACGGGAAGAGTCTTCGGCGTCGGCGCCGCAGGAAGGGCAGTACACGTCAGCGTCCAGTCAGTGGGGCCGGGACTTCACCATGCCCCTCGGGTGGGGGCAAGCCGTACGCTGTCCGGCCCCCCAACGCGGCGCGGGCCTGCTAGAAGGGAAGCTCGCATGGACGCCGTGGACTATTGCCCCCGCTGTGACACCGAGAATTCCCGGGATGCCACTGTCTGCCGAGCTTGCGGCTCGGCGCTGCGCTCCGGAACCATGGTGATGGCCGTGGCGCACATCTCGTCGCGCCCACAGGTGTCCATCCGCGTGGTGCGCGCGGACGGCGGCCCTGAAGCGCTCGTGCGCATGCAGCGCGACACCCTCACCTGCGGACAGCAGGCGGACATCGCGCTCAACGACGACCCGTTCATCATGCCCGTGCAGGCGCGCTTCTTCTTCTCCGGCGCCCGCCTCGCCATCGAGGACGTGGGCGGCGCCAACGGCGTCTTCGTGCGCCTGCGCAATGAGCGAGAGCTGCCCGCCGGCGGTGAGCTGCGCCTGGGTCGTCAGCGCATGGTGCTGGAGCCCATCTCCGCCGCGGCGTTGGGGCCTGGCGGCACGCAGGTCTGGGGCTCTCCGGATCCCGGCTACCGGCTGCGGCTCATCCAGTTGCTGGAGGGCGGCCTGCGCGGCGCGGCCTTCCCGCTCAAGGACGGCGACAACCTGCTGGGTCGTGAGCAGGGCGACATCGCCTTCCCCACGGATGGCTTCGTGTCCGGGCGGCATGCGCTGCTGCAGGTGCGCGGGGACCGGCTGATGGTGCGCGACGTCGGCTCATCCAACGGCACCTTCATCCGCCTGGCGGGGCCGACCTTCGTCGACAACGGCGACCACTTCCTCATCGGCCGTCAGCTGCTGCGGGTGGAAATCCAGCCCGCGGCGGCCTGAAGCGGCTGCCCTTCGCTCAAGAGGCGCGGACCGCACGGGCAGGGAGCCCCGTGCGGCCCGGTGAAGCCACGGCCTTTAGCCGTAGGACTTCTCCTTCTTCTCCTGCTCTTCCTTGCAGCGGATGCAGAGCGTCGTCACCGGACGCGCATCCAGACGCTTGGGGGAGATGTCCTCCTCGCAGCGCTCGCAGATGCCGAAGGTGCCGTCCTCCACGCGCTTGAGCGCGCCATCAATCTTCTGCAGGAGGAACTTCTCGCGGTCCCTCAGACGGAAGACCATGGACTGGGTGTACTCGGAAGCGGCCTGGTCGATTTCGTCAGGCAGGTCGTCCGTGTCAAAGGACGATTCCTCCACCAGGGTCTTCTTCGCGCTTTCGAGCAGGCTCGTTTTGCTGTCCTCGAGCATCTTCTTGTAACGCTTGAGATCTTTCTGGTTCACAGCCTGCGGCTCCGTTGGACGGGTAGAGGGGGCCTGACCCCGAAAAAAAGGGCCCGAAAGCTTTATTCATGCAGTTCCCAGTGTCAAGCTGACCTGCTTTAAAAACGTGGGTGCACGAGGGGCGCCTTGAGCGACAACACGAAGTTCGATCGGGAATTCTTGCGCTCGGCGCTTTCCCTGGCCGCCAAAAGCGACGTCGACCACTTCCTCTACATCTGCGACACGCCCATTTCGCCGGACGACCTCCGGGGTAAGCCCGCGCGCAAGAAGCTGGTGTACGCGGTGACCTTGGAGCCGCTGGCGCAGGAGCTCCTGCGCAAGAAGGCCCGCGCGCTCGTCATCCCCGCGTATGACTACTCGCGCACGGAGCGCGTGAAGGTGGCGCTCGTCTCCGCGCTGTCCCAGGGAGCGTTCAAGGAAAGCGACCTCGTGCTCTGCATGACGGGAAAGGTAGGCCGCGCTCCGGACATGCTGATGCAGATGCGCATCGGCGGATCGCTGGACGACCGGCTGGCCATCGAGGGCGTGAAGCTGGGCGAGGAGTTCAACTCGCAGGTGGTGGACGCGCTGATTCAACTGGCGCTCCAGATTGGGCAGGAGGGCTTCGAGGGCCACCCCATCGGGACCATCATCACGATTGGCGACCACACGAGCGTGCTGGAGAAGAGCCGGCAGCTCACCATCAACCCGTTCCAGGGACTGTCGGAGTCCGAGCGCAACGTGCTCGACCCGAAGATTCGCGACGCCATCAAGAACTTCTCCGTGCTGGACGGCGCGTTCGTCATCCGCGAGGACGGCGTGGTGCTGGCCGCGGGCCGCTACCTGTCCGCCAACGACGACACGGTGAAGATTCCCCTGGGTCTGGGAGCGCGCCACGCGGCCTCCGCGGGCATCACGTCCTCCACCCACTGCATCGCGCTCACGGTGAGCCAGACCTCTGGCGCGGTGCGGCTCTTCAAGGGCGGCAACATCGTGCTGGAGCTGCACCAGACGGCGCGGCGGACCTGAGCGCCCTTGCCCTACTTCACGCGCTCGGGCGCGGCGTGGGGTGGGTGCTCCTCGCGGTAGATGTCCGCCAGGGCGTGTGCCTTCTCCACCTCGTCGCGCGCCGCATCCAGCGCCATCACCCGGTCGAAGCGCTCCACCTGCTCGCGCAGCGCTTCCGTGACGACGCCTCCCGCGGCCATGCGCGCGGACGCGCTCTCCCGCTCGATACGCAGGTCCGCCACGCGCTCGCCCAGCTCGCCAGCCGCGCCGAGCAGCAGCGCCGAATCCCGCTCCGCGCGCCGCAGCGATTCCCGCGTGGATTCCAACAGGCGTTCGGTCTGCACGCGGTCGCGCTCCAGCACGCCCACGCCCTTCGCGTCCCCCCGGTCATGCGCCGTCTGACGCCGTCCGGCGATGTCGCCCAGGCGGGCTGTGTAGCGCGTCACTCCCCGGGAGAGTTCGCCCTTGAGGGCCAGCAGCGTGGCGGCGGACTTGCGCACCTCGGCCGCCTGACGCTCCAGGTCCTCGATGAGCCGGTCGAACGTGGCCAACGGGTCCACGGGCGCCGCGGGTGTCTTCTTGCGTTTGAGGAAGCCGAACATGGCGCGTGCCTTGAAGCCTACCCGAACGGGCGGCAGAGCAACCGCACCCGTTCCAACGCCTCGGCCACCGGACGCCCTCCGCCGGACAGCACGGCCAGGTAGCGCGCGGGCGTGAGTCCGTAGACGGACAGCAGGTGCTGCAGGAGCACCACGCTCTCCGTCGCGCGCCGGTCCGCGGAGGCGAGCGACGCGGCCTCGCCCACCGCCTCCAGTATGTCAGCCACCCGCGCCACCAGCTCCGCACCGGGGGTCTCCGGCACGGTGGACGCCGCGGGAGTGGACGGGAAGAGCGCGTCGAACGAGGCCTCCACGGCGACGCCCGCCCCGGGTGCGCGACCCGCCGCCACCGCCTCCAGCGCGTCCAGGTGCGGGGCCAGGGCCTCCAGGGCCTCCAGCGAGGCCGGCACGTCGCGAGGCAGGAGCGTGCGCCAGGGCGTGTCGAACTCCGTGCGCGCCCAGCGGATCTCCTCGTCGGAGAGCGGGTGGTAGAAGGCGCGGCCTCCAGCGGCGCGCTGCTCCAGCACCAGGGACTTGAGGTCCGGGTTCTCCTCGCCCAGTGAGATGAAGCTCAGCGCGATGTCCAAGGCGCCCATGGGCGCGCGCGTGCGGCGGATGAGGTCCAGGTCCACGCGGTCCTCGCCGTCGGTGATGAGCACCACCGTGGCGCGCGCGAGGTACGGGTCGCGCCCCTGCGCGGCGCGGATGGAGTCGAAGGCGGACAGGAGGGCCAGCGAGATGTCCGTCTGCCCCTCCGCGGGCGAGTCCCGGAAGAGCTTCTCAATCTGCCGGGTCGCCTCCGCGGCGGTGTCCACGCGGGCCAGCTCCGTGGGCACGTCGTTGAAGAAGCTGAAGTAGAGCGGATCAAAGTTCTCTTCGCGCCGCGCCTTCACGCGCAGGTTGTTCAGCTCCGCGATGATCAACGCGTCACGGAAGCGCGCCCGCGCGCCGTGCATGGAGCCAGAGGCGTCACAGACGTAGACGCGCACGGCGGTGCGCTTCACCTTGCGCGGCTTGGGGGGCGGCGCGTCGTCCAGGTACGTGCGCACGAGCTGCCGGTGCCCCGCGAGGTCCTGGAGCAGACGCCGTGGATCCGTGATGACGAAGTGGTGGACCTCATCCAGGCTGCCCGTCGTGGAGAACGACATCGTCTGCGTCGGATAAGGCACCTGGCGCGGGACGGCCCGCACGGCGGCGGCGTCCTTGTCGACGATCTCCTCCGACAGCGCGTCCTCCACGTCGAAGTAGCGCGCGCACCCCGCCGCCAGGTCGAACGTGGCCAGCTGTTCCGGCTTCAGGGAGAACGCCAGGTCCGCGAGCTGCTCGTCCGGTGCGTCTTCCGCCTCGCGTCCGGAGTCGGCCTCGGCATCCGCCTCCCCCAGCCACTGGAGCCGCACGCCCGCCTCCGCGTCCTCCACCATCCGCGTCAGCCGGGACTCCGGGGGAAGCAACGGCGTCAGTGCGCGCCGGGCCGCCGAGGCCAGCTCCGCGTCTCCCGCTTCGATGGCGCGCTCATAGAGGCCCTGCAACGACCGATAGGCCTCCCGGGGATCCTCCTGGGCGGCCTTCCGCACGCCGCGCACCAGCGCCTCCAAGGAGCGCGTGGGTGGCACCTCGCGCACCCGCTCGCGAGCCTCCGCCACGTCGTTGCGCAGCGCCATGCTCCGCGCGCGGTCCGCGTCCGTGGTGCCCAGGCGCAGCAGCATCTCGTGGGCCAGGTCCAGGTCGCGCCGCTTCTGCACCAGGTCGATGACGTTGTCCCGAGCACGAGCGGCCAGCAGCTCCGCGATGGCCAAACGCGCATTCGCGGGAGGCCGCTCCCGGGTCGTCCCAGCCGGGCGTTCGAAGATCTCGAACGGCGCGTCCTCACCGCCCTGAGCCTCCAGTGGCCGGCTGAAGAGATCCGCCACTTTCACCGCGCGGGCCAACCGCACGAAGCCACGGTCCAGCGCGGTGAGGGCTCCCGAAGGTATCTCCCCGGAGCGGTGCGCCTTCTCCACCAGGCGCAGGCACTCCTCGTACTCCTCCAGGGCCTGGTTCGCGCGCGTCGCGAGCCCCTGCGCGAGTACCCCCGCCCTGCCCCGCTGGGTACCCAGCGCGAGCAACAGCCGGGCATCCGCGGCGGTGTGGACGCCCACGCGATCCAACTCGCGGTCGAGCGCCACGAGCACCGGCAGGCCCATGTCCTCCAGCCCCTTCAGCTTGCGGCCGAAGGGCCAGGACCACGGGCCGCCACGGGCCGCCACGGGCTGGCGGAGCGCATCCAGGCGCTGCCGCAGGGGAGTGAGCCGACGCGCCAGCACGTCTCAGCGCCGCCTTCCGAGCATGGCCCCGGCGCTCACGGCGCGGTCCGCCGCTCCAGCACCTGCCGGCTGAAGCGTCCGAAGTCCTCGTCGATGCCGCGAAGCTGGGCGGACAGCTTGCGCGCGCTCTCTCCCAGTTCGCCCGGGAGCGTCTCCAGCATGCCCAGCGTGGCCTTGAGCCTCACCATTTCGCCCTCCTTGAGCGCGAGCTGGGGGAAGCGGCTGCGCACCAGCCGCTCGAAGGTGCGCTCCGCGTCGGCACGGCCGTTGAGCGCCTCCGGGGCGGGCAGCGCGGACAACAGCTGGGTCAGCCAGCTGCGCAGGTACTTGATGCGCGACTGGAGGAAGGACAGCTCCGCCTCGGCCACGGCCGCGCGGACCGTGTCGGAGAGGAACGCGGACGAGGACGGAGGGCGTGCCGCCATCAGCTGGCCGTCCAGGCCCACGAGCGCGGTCAGCTCGCCGTCGGGGGCCTGCGCGGACAGCTCGCCCCGGTAGTAGGTGTACGCGTCGCCATTGAGCACGGCGTTCGGGGCCGGAGGCGGGCTGGCCACCTCGCGAGACAGCACCCGGGCATGCTCCCGGAGGCGGTTCTCCATCAGGTCGCGGCACTCGGCGAGCACCGGCTCCGCCATCACACCCTCGCGCCGCAGGTTCTCCGCAACCGCCTGCACCGCGCGGCCGTACTGCTCGATGCGCTCGAACGGGGTCGCGCCCAGCACCTCGCGCGCGTACGCCACACTCAGCGGCCGGAGCAGTTCCTGCTTCAACCCCGCCTGGGACGGATCCAACGCCGTCAGGGCGTTCTCCAACTGGGTGAGCCGCCGCGAGTCCGCGGACAGCGCATCCAGCGGATCCTTGCGGCCCCGGGGCGCCTGCGCGGGGAACGCCGCCGACACCCGGCGCCGGAGCGCGGCCACCACCCGGCGGCGCGTGTCCTTGTCCGCGTCACGCAGCCGTTCGTGGAGGGAGGGCACGGCCTCGCTGAGCATCGCCGCCAGCGAGCCCATCACACCCAGCTCCTCCTCCAGGTTCTCCGCGAGCCCGACCAGCCACTCCATCTTGACGCTGTCCTCGAACGCGAGCCCCTCCGCCGCGGACGCGCTCATCTCCAGCGCCTGCTCCAGGAACCGCGCGGCCGACTCGCACAGCGTGGGGTAGCTCGGCTTCAGCTCCGCAACCGACCGGCTCAGCTCCAGGACGTCGCGGATGGCGATGAGCAACGCCACGCCGCCGCGCCCTTCCCCCTGCCCCGCCGTCATGCCCCGCGACAACCGCTGCTCCAGGGCAGCCACCAACGCACGCGCCGCCACCAGCAGCGGCGCCCGGTTCTGTCCGTGGCGCGGCCCGGGCACCAGCTTTCCCAGCACGCCGCGCGCGGTGGTGGACACCACGCCCGCCTGCCAGTTGCGGCTCAGGCCCTCCGCGGCGTTCACGTCATCGGCGGCCGCGAGCGTCGTCGCCTCGCGCTCCACGCCACCGCCCAGCTCCTGCCGCACCTTGCCCAGCACCTCATCGAAGGTGCGCTGCTCCAGCCGGACGATCTCCAACTGCGCCCGCTCACGAGGGTCCACCGCCGCCTTGAGCAGCGCGTCCGCCTCCGCCGCGGGAGGACCGCCCAGGAGGAAGAACCAGCGCAGCGCGTCCAGGTCCTCCACCGTCGCTTCGAGCGGCCGGTCCGGACGGCGATAGATCTGATCGCGCACCACCGCGGCCTTCAACGTCCAGAGCGCCTTCACCACCGAACGCTGGGAGAAGTACTTCGTGGGCACGTAGTCCGGCAGCTTCGACACCTGCGCCACGAGCGCGCGCTCCAGCGCGTCCGTGAGCATCTCCACGCCCTCCAGCACGTGTCCGGGCACCTTCACCTGGGCCACCGCGTCCTGGAGCAGATCCAACTGCTGGAGCGTCAGCGTGGCGCGCAGGTCCGGCCGCGTCCCGTGCACGAAACGGTGCAGCATGGCGGCCCGGCTCTCCCGCCGGGCGAAGGCCTTGGGCACGAAGCTGATGAAGCTCAACCGGTCCGCGAACGCCAGGAGCAGCTCCGGCGAGCGCGCGAGCACCTCCGTGAGGTACCGGTTGCTCGTCATCACCACGCACTCGGTGCGGCCGGCCGTCACCTTGCGTCCGTGCTTCAGCTCCCGCTCGTACATCACGTTGAGGATGGAGCGCAGCAGCATGTCCCGGCCGTCGAAGACTTCGTCCAGGAACGCGTGCACCGCGCCCAGCATGCCCTCGTCGGTGAGGTACTCGGTGCGCCCCGTCTCCGTGAGCACCTTGAAGTCCACCGGACCGATGAGGTCCGTCTGCAGCGTCGTCTCCGCGATCTGCTTGGAGAACAGCGACGGCAGCCCGGACACCTCGTCGGTGATGCGCCCCAGGACGGCGCTGGCGACGGCGCTCTTCGCCGTCCCGGGCGGCCCCACCACCAGCACGTGCTCGCGGCAGAGCAGCGCCAGCTCAATCTGCGTGAACAGCGTTTCCCGCTCCAGGTACGTCTCTCTCAGCTCCCCGAAGAAGCGGCGAAAGGACTGGGCGGCCTGCAGGTTGGGAGGAGGCGAAGTCACTAAAGGGCCAGAGGAGGATGCGGGGAAGGCCGCATGCTACCCGCGCCCCTCCCCCTATTTGAAGTGCACCGCGCAGGCCCCGTCGGGGCAGTTGCGACCCGCGATGCGGAAGCGGTAGCGGGCCACCACCCCATACACCGCGTCCGCCAGCTGCCTTAAGCCCGGCACGTAGTACACGTAGAGCAGCCGCCCCAACGGCCGCCGGCCCAGCGCGCGGACAATGGCCTCCGCTCCTTCAAGGACGCGGCCGTCCGCCTGGATGAGCTGCATGGCCTTCTCGCAGCGCTCGAAGCTCACCCCCGGGAAAGCGTCCAGGACGCCCTCGTCGCGGAACGAGAGCAGCCGCGTGCCCTGCCCGCCCACCACCTTGCGCATCTCCCGCGCGGCGCCGCTGCAGACGCGGCAGTGGCTGTCGTAGAGCACCACGTCATGTCCCGGCGGTGTCGTCTGGAGCGTCGTCATGCGTCAGCGTCCCCTTGCGCCCAGTATGTCAACGCGGCTTGAGCATCTCATGCAGTTGTCCGTGCACGCTGCGCCAGATGTCATGTTGCCGTTCAATAGGATCCATCAGCGCCATGCCCACCGACGTCGCCGGGGAGCTGCCCTGGAAGGCCGAGTACTGTCGGATGCGCGTGCCGCCACTGCCATCGTCGTCGAAGACGAACTGGTTGGTGCCGCGCAGCGGGTGTCCGTCCAGCGTGGTGATGTGGACGACGCGCTCCGTCTCGTTGAGCTTCACGGCGATGGGCGCCCACACCGGCGGCGGACCCTGCTCCTCCAGGAACAGCCGGGCGCCGTCCGTCAGCGCGCTCGCAGCCGGCCGCAGCGAGATGCCCGCCGCCCCGAAGAGCAGCTCCGGGTTGCGGACGAAGGCCTCGAAGGCGTCCCTCGCGGACACACCGGGGATGGTGCTGGTGTAGTCGGTGAGCGCCGTGGGAGCGCCAGCAATCGGCGGGCTCGGGTCCAGGTGCCCCAGCTGCTTGCGCGCGTAGGCATCCATCGAGGCGCCCTTGTCCAACGTCACGCTGAAGGCGGCGGCCTGGGTCTGCTCCAGAAGCCGCGCGCCCTGCTTCAGCTGCTCCTGGAGGGACCCCGTGGGCTTCGGCGGGAACGCGCCTCCCACGCCGAAGTCGAAGCCGTTGCCCTCCCGCGCCCGGGGCGCCACCTGCGGCGCCCGCGCGGGAGTCGTGGCCTGCGCACCGGCCCCCCGAAACACCTCCACGGAGTTGGCCGGAGCAGCCGACGTCCGTGAAGGCGTCTCCAAACGCGGGGCCAGGGGAAGCGAGGCGCCCTCGGGCGCGGCGAGGTCGGGGAGGACGCCGGACAGCAGGGAGTCGATGCGGGACATGGCGGGACACCTTCGTGGTGGACAGCGAGGAACCCACCCGCCCCTTGCAGTGCCTCCGCCACGCGCGCCCGCGTGAATTCGCGGGGTTGCTCCCAGCCCTCATCCCGCGTCCGGCACACCCGTCCACCGCCGCGGAGAAAAGAAGAAGGCCGGCGCCCCTCGTCGGAGCACCGGCCCTTGGGACTTCAGCCCCCGCCACGGAGCGGGAGGCTCACGGCGTCAAGACTGGCGGAACTCGGCGTCCACCACGTCGTCCTTCGCGGACGGCTGGGCGCTGGAGCCCGGAGCCGCGGAGGGCTCGGCGCCCGGAGGAGGCGTGGCGCCCGGCGCGCCGCCGGTGGCCCGGTACATCTCCTCCGCCGCCTTGTAGCTGGCCTGCTGGAGCTTCTCGAGGGCCGCCTTGATGGCGTCCTTGTCCTGCCCCTCGCGGACGGAGTTCAGCTCCGCGACACCGTCCTCGACGGCCTTCGCCACCTCGGGGGTGAGCTTGTCCTTGTTCTCCTTGATCATCTTCTCCGCGGCGTAGGACTGGCTCTCCGCCTGGTTCTTCACCTCGACCAGCTCGCGGCGCGCCTTGTCAGCGGACTCGTTGCTGCGCGCGTCGTCGACCATCTTGGTCACTTCGTCCTTCGACAGGCCGGACGAGTGGCTGATGGTGACCTTCTGCTCCTTGCCGGTCGCCTTGTCCTTCGCGTTGACGTTGAGGATGCCGTTCGCGTCGATGTCGAACGTCACTTCAATCTGCGGCACGCCGCGCGGCGCCGGGGGCATGCCGGTCAGGTGGAAGCGGCCGAGGCTGCGGTTGTCGCCCGCCATCTCGCGCTCACCCTGCATCACGTGGATCTCCACCTGCGTCTGGCCATCCGCCGCCGTGGAGAAGGTCTCCGACTTGCGCGTGGGGATGGTGGTGTTGCGCTCGATGAGCTTCGTCATCACGCCGCCCAGCGTCTCCACGCCCAGGGACAGCGGCGTCACGTCCAGCAGGAGGATGTCCTTCACCTCGCCGCCGAGCACGCCCGCCTGCACCGCGGCGCCCAGCGCCACGACCTCGTCGGGGTTCACGGAGCGGTTCGGCTCCTTGCCGAACAGCTTCTTCACCGCCTCCTGCACCATGGGGATGCGCGTGGAGCCACCCACCAGGACGATCTCGTTGAGCTCCTTGGGGTCCAGCCCCGCGTCCTTCAGGCACTTGCGACACGGCTCCAGCGAACGCTCCACCAGCGGGCCAATCATCTGCTCGAACTTGGCGCGCGTGAGCTTCACGTTCAGGTGCTTCGGACCCGACGCGTCCGCCGTGAGGAACGGCAGGTTGATCTCCGTCTGCGTCGCGCTGGACAGCTCGATCTTGGCCTTCTCCGCCGCCTCCTTCAGGCGCTGGATGACCATCTTGTCCTTGCTGACGTCGAGCCCGGTGTCCTTCTTGAACTCGCTGATCAGCCAGTTCATGATCTCCAGGTCGATGTTGTCACCGCCCAGGTGCGTGTCGCCGTTGGTCGCGAGCACGTCCACCACGTTCTCGCCCACCTCCAGGATGGACACGTCGAAGGTGCCGCCGCCAAAGTCGTAGACGGCGATCTTCTCATCCTTCTTCTTGTCCATGCCGTACGCGAGCGCCGCCGCGGTCGGCTCGTTCACGATGCGCTTCACCGTCAGACCGGCGATCTCACCGGCATCCTTGGTGGCCTGGCGCTGGGCGTCGTTGAAGTACGCCGGGACGGTGATGACCGCCTCCGTCACCTTCTCACCCAGGTAGTTCTCCGCGGCGCGCTTGAGCTTCAGCAGCACCTGCGCGCTGATCTCCGGCGCGCTGTACTGCTTGCCGGCGATGTCCACGCGCGCGTCGCCGTTGGGGCCACGGCCCACCTTGTAGGGGACGAGCTTCGCTTCCTCGGTCGTCTCCTCGAAACGGCGGCCCATGAAGCGCTTCACCGAGTAGACGGTCTGCTCCGGGTTGGTGATGGCCTGGCGCTTCGCCACCTGACCGACCAGGCGCTCCCCGTCCTTCGTGAACGCGACCACCGAAGGCGTGGTGGGAGCTCCCTCTTCGTTGACGATGACCTTGGGCTCGCGACCCTCCATGATCGCCACCACGCTGTTCGTGGTGCCCAGGTCGATTCCGATAATCTTGCCCACGGTTCCCATCCTCTGGAAATGACTGCGTTTTTCCTGCGAAATCCCGATGTAAGCCCAACGTAACCACCCCCCCCGGAGTGTCAAACGCGAGGGTGGGTTTCCCGTAGGCCCGGGCACCCAGCGCAAAGGTGATGACGCCCGCTGCGTAGCGCAGTGCGCAGGCCCGGCCGGCCGCGTGTCACCGGAACGCCATCCGAGCGCCACGGGTGCGTAACGCGCTCTACACTGCCGTCACCCCGCGGTAGCAACCGGGCGGGCATTTTGGACACCAGCAGACCGTTCAACCCCTCGGAATCACTTCCACCTGCCTGCCTGACACCACGCGTCAGGGGTTGGCGAGAAAAGTGCACAGTCCGAACCGCGTCAGCGCTGTCATACCGCTCCCCGCCCCTTTGGAGTCGTCCATGCTGGTTCAGCCCCTGCGTTCCACGGACTTCCGCCGCTCCCCCGCGGCGCTTCCGTCCGTCGAACCGAAGGTCGCGGTGCTGCTGAACGCGAACGCCCGCAAGGTGGACGCCCGGGTGGTCAAGCTGCTGTCGCACGTGGTGCCGGAGGAGGACCTGTTCCTGTCGCGCTCGCCGCTGGACGCGCGGCGCATCGCGCAGACGGTGCTGGAGCGGGGCTACCCCACCGTCTTCACCGGCGGCGGCGACGGCACCTTCATGGGCTTCGTCAACGAGGTGCTGCAGCAGGTGGGCCCGCGCGGGAAGTTCGCCGGCCAGACCGCGCCGCGCTTCGGCATCCTCAAGCTGGGCACGGGCAACGGCATCGCGGCGTTCGTCAACGCGTCCAGCACCCGGGGCGACGGCATCCTCAACGACGTGGTGCGCGCCCGCGCGGCGGAAATCCCCAGCGTGCGCACCATGGACCTGGTGCAGGTGGACGGCCAGCGCGCGCCCTTCGCGGGCCTGGGCGTGGATGGCAAGGTGCTCAACGACTACATCGCCGTGAAGGAGTCGCTGGGCAAGGGCCTGTTCAAGCGGGTCATGTCCGGCGGTGGCGGCTACTTCTCCGCGGTGGCCTTCAAGACGGTGCCGCACTACCTCACCAGCTCCGTGCTGGTGGAGTGCGAAGTCGTCAACGGCCCGTCTGAAGCCTACCGCCTGGGCGCGGAAGGACAGACGGTGGGCGGGCCGCTGGCGCCGGGCGCGCTGCTCTTCAGGGGCAAGCTGATGATGGCCGCCGCGGGCACCATGCCCTTCTACGGCTACGGCTTCCGCATGTTCCCCCACGCGAATGACCGCCGGGGCTTCCTACAGCTGCGCCTGGGACAGGTGTCGCCCACGCAGGTGCTGGCCAACCTCCCCCGCCTCTGGAACGGCCGCTGGGCTCCGGAAGGCCTGCACGACTTCCACGCCCGCGAGGTCACCATCCGCTTCGCGCGCCCCATGCCCTTCCAGGTCGGCGGCGACGCGGCCGGCTACCGCGAGCAGGTCACGCTGTCCGTGGCGCCCGAGTCCATCGAGCTGCTCGACTTCAACGGCGTGCAGTAGTCCCGGCGGTTGAAGGGCCCGGAGTCTTCGGGCCCTCCCCCACGCATCAAGACTCCGACAGACTCAGCCGCGGTCGCGCGACGCCGGGGGCTTCTCACCCGGTTCCTTGCGACGGCCCACCGCGAACGCGTAGCTGACGCCCGGCCGCTGGTTGTGCTCGCGGTGCAGGGCCAGCTCCTCGCGGAAGGTGGCGCTCTCCGGCGACGCGCCTTCCGGCAGGTTCGCTTCCATGTCCTTGTAGAGCGCGTCCAGCTCCGTGTCGTGCAGCGACTCCACGGACTCCGGCTCGAAGCCGGAGGTCTCCAGCGCCTGGAGCAGCTCGCGCGGCAGCAGCAGCGGCGCGCCCAGTCGCTTCTCCCAGAAGTCCAGCACGGGCTTGGGCGTGAAGCGGCCCACGCGCGCCGGGAAGGTGAAGCCCACGCGGCCGCGCTTGCCCAACAGCGGGCGGAACACGCGCAGCGACACGTCCAGCGGGTACTGCACGCGCCCCGGCACGAGGATGCCGTGGAAGGGGCCGTCCAGCATGCCCAGCGCGTCCGGCGCCACGCGGCGCACTTCGATGCGCTCCGACAGGCCCTGGCTGCGCACGCGCTCGCGGACGGGGGACACCAGGGTCTCATCCGTGTCCACGGCCACCACGGAGCACTTGAGCTCCTGGGCCAGCAGCACGGCGGCGCCGCCCTCCGGACCACAGCCGAGCACCAGCACTCGGGAGCCCTGCTCCAGCTGGGCCACCTTGGCGAAGCGGCGCGTGGCGTCGTCGGATCCGAACGCGCGCTGCGCCCCCGGCGGGTGGTACAGCGGGAATTGCTCAGCGGGACTCATTCCACCCTCATATACGCACCCCGGCCGGACTTCCAGCCGCCGGCCGCCTCCGGGCGCCCTGGGGCATCCGCCCGCGCACCGCCTGCCTCACAGGTAGTAGACGATGCGGGGATCCTGGTGCAGCTCGGCGTAGATGGCCCGGCGCTGCTCCTCGGACAACAGCAGCACGGACACGCTCAGGGACACGAACTTCCCCTTGCGGCTGTGCTGCACGTGGATGGAGTCCGGGGAGACCTCCGAGCCCAGCTTCCGGCGGAAGAGCGAGCGCACGTGCTCCTCGAAGCCGGGCGTCTCCTCGACCGTCGCCTTGCCCATCACCTTGTACTCGTAGACGGAGGGGTACTCGACGAGGGGCTTCTTCTCCTCGCCGGGGGCGTCGGGCTTGTCGGTGCCGTCCTGGGTCATGACTCGTCTCTATCAGGCACGGGCCTTGGGCGCTTCACAGCAGGTTGGCCGCCAACTCGGCCAGCATGCTGCGCTCGCCCTTGGCCATGGTGATGTGGCCGGCGATCTTCTCGTTCTTGAAGCGGTTGACCACGTGCACGAGCCCGTTGTTCGTGGAGTCCACGTACGGGTTGTCGATCTGGAACGGGTCGCCAGTGAGGATGATCTTCGTGTTGTCGCCCACGCGGGTGAGGATGGTCTTCACCTCGTGCGGGGTGAGGTTCTGCGCCTCGTCCACGATGATGAACTGGTTGGGGATGCTGCGGCCGCGGATGTACGTGAGCGGTTCGATCTCCATCAGCCCCAGGTCGATGAGCTCATGGTGGCCGCGCCCGGCCTTCTTGTCCGCGCGGCTCAGGTTCATGAGGAACTCGACGTTGTCGAAGATGGGCTGCATCCAGGGGTTGAGCTTCTCCTCGACGCTGCCCGGCAGGTAGCCGATGTCCCGGCCCAGGGGGAAGATGGGACGGCTGACCAACAGCTTGTGGTACAGCCCCTCCTCCGTCACCTTCTGCAGGCCCGCGGCGATGGCGAGCAGCGTCTTGCCCGTGCCCGCCTTGCCCACGATCGTGACGAGTTTGATCTCGTCGTTGAGCAGCAGGTCCAGGCAGAAGGCCTGCTCCATGTTGCGCGGCCGGATGCCCCAGGTGCCTTCCTTGCTGCTGCGCGCGAGCGGCACCAGCCGCGCCTTGGCGCCACTGAAGCGGGCCATGGCGGTGTGGGACGGGTTGAGTTCGTCCTTGAGCAGCACCAGCTGGTTGGGGAAGAGCCGGTCCTGGACCGGCACCTCCACTTCACCGCCGGGCTTGTAGAGCTGATCCACCATCTCCGTGGGGACGAGCAGCTCCGTGAAGCCGGTGTAGAGGTCGGTGATTTCGACGCGCTCGGTGTCGAAGTCCTGGGCGGAGAGGCCCAGCGCGTCGGCGCGGATCCGCAGGTTGGTGTCCTTGGTGATGAAGACGGCCTGGGTCTCCGGCTCGGTCTCCATCATGTCCAGGGCCACCGCGAGGATGCGGTTGTCCACCAGGTTGCTGTCCGCCATGGAGGACGGCAGCGAACGGTCGGTGAAGGCCACGCGGAGCATCCCGCCGTGCGGCAGCGGGACGCCCTCCTTCAAGGAGCCCTCGGCGCGGAAGGAATCCAGGTAGCGCGCCACCAGTCGCGCGTTGCGCCCCAGTTCGGAGAGATCGCGCTTGAACTGATCGATCTCCTCGATGACGTAGATGGGGATGATGACGTTGTTGTCCTTGAACCCGTAGATGCTGCGGGGGTCATGGAGGAGGACGTTCGTGTCGAGGATGAAGTTCTTTCGCATCGAGGGCTTCGCGACCTGACCTGGTTCGGGTGCGATTGCTGACGGCGAGCGACGACCGTGGAGGACCAACACCGCTCAATATAGGCACCGAACGAGGGGCCAGCAGCCGCATTCCCGTCTGAAAGCGCGAAGGTCCGTCCGAAACAGCACGGGCGTTCCGGAGACGGGGCGCTACCGCGGGCCCATCAGGACGTCGCGGCCGAGCGCACCGGGGCCGGCGCGGGCTCGCTGGCGTCCTGGAAGAGCGACGCGGGCGCCAGCGGATCATACCCGAGCACCTCCACCACCCTTTCGGGCGGAGGGCCGGGAGGCATGCGGGCCCAGGGGAAGCGCGCCTGCAACGCCTCTTCGTCCAGCGACAGCGCCTGCTTCGCGTGGAAGCGCCAGGCCTTGTGCCAACCGCCCGTGTCGAGCCGCCGGGCCACCCGCCGCGACAGGGGGCTGATCATCGGCGTGGGCGTGAAGAGGGTCGGCTGTCCCTGCGCGTCCCGCATGCAGCCCAGCTCCACCGCCCACGCCAGCATCCAGCGGGGCCAGCCGCGGCCCGCGCGGCGAAGGGCGCTGAAGTGCCCCTGCGCGGCGCCGTCCGCGAAGGTGAAGCGCCGCTCGTAGACGCACGCGGCGGAGAAGGTCGCGGGCATCAGCGCCACGCCTTCCGCGCCGATGCGGCGGGCCATGAGGTGCAGGAGCTCCAGCAGGTCGCGCGACAGGGAGAGTCCGGGATGGAGCTGTCCCGGCAGCGGCGGACGGTTCCAGTCGAAGGGGCGCCCCGGGTGCTGGAGGAGGAGGCTGTCCACGTAGAGCAGCGGCGCCTCCGCGGCCGAGCGGGTGAAGCCGACCTCCGCGCCCATGGCCTGACGCAGGGACAGGTCCACGACGGCAGCGTGATAGCGGCGGCTCAGGAGCGTGATGCGCGGCTGGAACGGGTCCTGGCAGGACAGGCGCAGATCGACGGGCCCTACCCGCTCTTCCAGGCGCTGCGCGAAGCCATAGGCCCGGAGGGCGTGCTCCAGGCCCTCGCGGCTGTAGGTGCCGAACGCCAGGCCCACGCGGTCGCCGCCGGACTCCAGGCCCAGGTCCTCCAGGGACAGGGACTCCCCCGCGGACGCGGCCAGGTCCGCGCTGTTCAGGCGCGAATAGATGCGGCGAGCATGGGTGGTGAGCTCTGGCGTCCGGGGCATGGAAGCGTCCTAGTCGTAGCGGATGTCCACCAGGGTGAGTTCAATCTCACCCCGCGGGCGCCGCACCTCGACGGTGTCGCCCGGGGCCTTGCGCAGGAGCGCGCGGCCCATGGGTGACTCGACGCTGATGCGGCCACCGGCGGCGTCGATCTCGTCCGAACCGACAATCTGGTACGTGCTGCGGATTCCGCCCTCGTCCTCCAGGGTGACGGTGGCGCCGAAGTAGACTTTCGAGCGGTCCGCCTGTTCCGAGGGGGTGACGATGGTGGCGGTGTCCAGGCGCTTCGAGAGGAAGCGGATGCGCCGGTCGATCTCCCGCAGGCGCTTCTTGCCGTAGATGTATTCGGCGTTTTCTGAACGGTCGCCCTGGGCGGCGGCGGCGGAGACCTCGGCGGTGACCTTGGGGCGGGCCTCGTTGAGCAGTTGGAGCAGCTCGCGGTGCATCCGCTCGGCGCCCGAGCGGGTGAGGTAGCGGCGGAACGGGGCCTGCTCCCCTGCCTCTTCGTCCTCGGCGGCGTCGTCGGGCGGTTCGGGAGCTTCCTGGGACATGCCCTGTGTATAGCGCCGGACGCTGACGGACGGCGGGTGCCCGGCGAGCGGATGTTCACCCAGGGGCGGGACGGAGCGTGTCAGGAAGGAGCGCCTGCGATCGCCAGTGGAACTCCCCGGGCGCTGCTGGTAGGAAGCGCCTCGCGGGGCCGCTGGCGGATCCGCAGCCGGTGCCAAAAAAAGAATAGCGAGTCGCTAGCTCAGCTGGTAGAGCACCGGCCTTTTAAGCCGAGGGTCGGGGGTTCGAGCCCCCCGCGACTCAAGCAGTGACGACGTCCCCGTCGTCTAGAGGCCCAGGACGCTGGCCTTTCAAGCCGGTAACACGGGTTCGAATCCCGTCGGGGACAAGTAAAAACGCGGGGTTGGACGGGTCAAACCGTCCAACCCCGTTCGTTTCTGACCGCTCAGTGGCGTTACCACTGCGTTACCGATGCCGCGTAACGCACTCTGGTTCGTCGGTCCTTTGGCGGTCGCGTTCCCAGCGGCGGCACCGGGCTGTTGATCATCTCCCCAATGCGCTTCGGCGCGGTCGGCCTCCGGCGGATTACCTGCGGGACCGGTCCACTATGGGAACGACACGTTACCCAGCGTGATGCCGCGCGGGCCTTCTTCCCAAAGGCGAAGCGAGAAGACGTGATCCGCAACGTCAGGAGGTGCTTCGGCCTCCACGATCACCCGCCCTCGACTTGCTGGCGCAATGGGCCCCTGTTGCCACACCCGCAGAACCTTCAGCTCGCCTCCCAGCTTGTTTTTTAGGGTGGCACCGTTCGCGGTCCACGGCGGCCGACCTTCCGCGACGTCAATGGTGGCCTCGACCGCGACCCGTGAGGCGGAGCGGTAGGAGAATACGGATCTCACCTCGAACCCGCTTTCGGCCCCCTGGCGAACGGTCACGCGCAGGTCGCGTCCTGCCACGCCTTTCCGCTCCATGACGCCTGCTGCCAGGAGTCCTGCTAATCCCGACGGAATGTCGCGCTCTGCGAGCAATCGCGCATTCTCACTCTGGCACCGCAGTGCCACTGCACGGGCTTCTCGAAGTTCCTGTTGATACGTCTCCAGCGTTCGCTTCTGTCGATACACCTCGACTATCGCCTCTGCCCGGACAGGATGAACTTTGAGAAAGAAAGATGCCTGCCGAGGTGCTGCACCATCTCGGAAGCGCACGGTCAGGCGAACTCGTTCACCAACATGTTGCGACTGCGAGGGAATTAGCCGGATAACCGTTTGACCAATCTCTAGGAGCGAAAAATGCTCCCTGCCCTCCAGTTCAACTCCTTCGCGGGCAAGCTCCGAATCAAAGAGCAGCACCGACGAGAGGCCCGCACTGATCAACACCTCCGGAATCGAGTGGCTTGTCTCAGCCAACTCAATCCGACGTGTTGTCTGAACACCATCCTCAAGCTCCGGCTGTGCCAGCACCTCTCCTCCAATAAGCAGGAGCATTAGAGGAATCACCCAGCTTAGCGAATACACTCGGAAGAGACTCCCTACCTAGCCGCTATGGGAATTCGCTGACAGCTGTCGCATAGCCGGTCGAATAGATGCGGGCACGAGAGAGAGAGTTCTCTCCCGGTTCCCTTGTAAGGCCACTGCCGGAGTTCCCGGATTCAACATCCAGGCATACGGGAAAGCTGTCGCCCTGTGGCGTCGTTGCCCAATTGAGCCGAACGTAGACACGGTCACGCACGATGCTTCGTCCTGCGAGCATCGTGCCGTCAGGCATGTCAAACCAGTCTGCCTGCAACTGCACCTCAACGGGGCCTTCCCCGATGGAAATCACTCTAGCGCTACCCTTCAAAACGAAGCTGACCGCATGGCTTGATCCCTCTCGGATTCCAAGCTTCCGCATGGCTTTCTCCGCACCAACTGGGCACGGCTCAGGAGGCGGAGCCGGACGCACCTGCGGCCCAGGGCACGCGAGCGCCGTGCAGGCCGCCGCCGTGCCGACAGCACGGGCCATGACGCTCATGCCCTTCTTCGCGGGCTTCGAGGGGAGCTGAAGGGGCTGCGTCTCTTTCGGCTGCGTCGTCACGGTGGCTGAATCCTCCTGGAGCGTCGCGGGGAGAGCGACGGCCGCAGCGGTGGCCTCCGGCCCGGTGGGAGCTGCGGCGCGGTCAGCTTGAGACGACTTGCCAGAGGGCGCTACTTCCTGACGGGTGGGGACTGGCCCTGCGACGCGCGACATCCCGAGGCCCCACGCCGCCCCTGACAGGACGAGCACCGCTGCGAGCGCCGCCCAGGCGCGGAAGGCCCCACGCTGCGCAGGCGTCACCTGCACGGTCGTCGCGGGGGGCGGTGCCTCATCCGCAGCAGCCGCACCCACCGCTGGCACCTGCTTCCGGGGAATGCGTTTGCCTCGGCGGGGGCGGTGTCGGGGCTGGTGCCGCCACTGCTCAAAGCTGTCGATGTCCTCCCCTTCCGTCGTCGCGGAGTCCTCGTCGTAGGCATCACAGAGCGGCACGTCCCACGTCTCGTCCGCGCCGCGCAGTGCCTGCTCCAGCGAGTCGCATAGAGCCTGGGCGCTCGGAGTGCGCGCCTCGGGGGTCTTCTCCAGCAGCCGCAGGCACACGTCGCTCAGCTCCCGAGGCACCCGCTCGTTCTCCTCGTGCGGCGGCGTAGGTGAGCTGGAGAGAATCGCCTCAGTCACCTTGGCGCCGTCCTCTCCATCGAAGGGGAAGCGCCCCGTCAGCAGCCGGTAGGAGACGAGGCCCAGCGCCCACAAGTCGTCCGCCGGCCCCGCTGTGTAACGAGCGTCCCGTGCCTCAAGGTGGGCTCGCAGGAAGCGCCACGCTTCCGGGGAGCGGTAGTCCACCGTCCCAGGCGGGAGGATGTCCGCCGTCAGCTCGCGCGCGCCCACGTAGTCGCCAATGCCGAAGTCCACCAACTTGGCCAGGCCGTCCGAGGCGCGCACCATGACGTTGGCCTCCTTCACGTCCCGGTGCACCACCCCATCCGAGTGGGCGGCTGCGAGCGCCCGTGCCACGCCCAGCAGAACGCGCGTCACCTGCTTCGCCGTGGGGTTCTCCGCGTCGGCCCACGCGTCCAGCTGACGCCCGTCCACGTACTCCGTAGCGATGACGATGAATTGCGGCTGGGGCACCGGCCAGTAGCCATGGCCCAGAATCCGCACCACGTTGGGGTGATGCAGGCGAGTGAGGATGGAAACTTCGCGCTCCGCCCTCTCGCCTACGCGCGGCAGGTGCAGCAGCTTCAGAGCGAAGCGCTGGCCCTCGCAGTGCGCGAGGTACACCGTGCCGAAGCCGCCCTGCCCCAGCTGGCGCTCCACCGTGTAGCCCAACACCTGGGCCCCTGGAGACAGCACGGCCGGAGGTGGCCCCCGCATCATCGCGTCCGTCCTTCGGGCTCCCTGGCCTCTTCCATGCGTCCTCCCAGCGGGGCGCGGACCCTACCAGAAGCGTGAGAAGCCCGGGAATCCCTCCCTCTGGACGCGCTCGCCAGAAAGGACTCACGGAGTCCATCCGTAGTCACCCAACCTCTAGCATTCACCCTTGGCGGGACTTCGGTTACGCTTTCGCCATGGCGCGCCACCCCTCGCAGCCGGCCCATTCCCAGCCACTCGCCAGCACCATTGGTGACGCCGCGCGGGCCGCACGCACCCGCCTGGGACTCACCCAGGCTGAAATGGCCCAGCGCGTGGGCCTCGCGCATGCCGTCTACAGCCGCATGGAGCGAGGCCGCATGCTTCCCCGCGTCTCCACGCTCCAACGCCTGTGCGGCGCGCTGGGCGTCACCCCAGACGAGCTGATGGGCCACACGCCCGTCTCCAACGACTTCCCGGCCCGGCACCAACTCCTCCTGCGTGTGCGCAACCTGGAGGAGGCCCAGGTGCGGGCGTTGCTCCTGCTGCTTCCCGAGTCCCGGTAGCGCGCCCTCGGCTACGCTGCGCCCGCCATGAATGAAGAACTCGGCATCACCATCGGCACGGAGGCCCGCGCCGCCCGCCAGCACCTGGGCCTGACGCAGGCCGAAGTCGCGGAGCGCGTTGGACTGGTGCACCCCGTCTACAATCGCCTGGAGCGCGGGAAGATGCTTCCCAGCGTCCCCTCCCTCTACCGCCTCTGCCGGGAGCTGCGCGTCTCCCCTGAGAAGCTGATGGGCCTGACTCCCACGGGTGACGTGCGCAAGGCCACGAAGCCCAAGCCCAAGGAAGAGGACGCCCCGGAGCTGCGGCGCCTCCTCCACCTCGCGCGCAAGCTGGACGCGGAGGACCTCGCGGCCCTCCTCCACGTCGCCTCGGCCCTTGCGCGCTGAAGCCCTACTCCCGCTTCAAGCCCTCCAACTCGTGGGACTCCAGCCCCTCGGGGAAGAAGCCCTCCTCGCCGAACTCCACCTCGGCACGAAGGGCGCTGCCTTCCGCGAGCACCTGGGCCCATTCCGCTGCGGCTTCCTGCCGGCCGTAGCCCGGGTGCCGCCTCGCCAGGGCGACGCGCATCGCGTCGCGCATGTCCGCCGCCGTGGCGAATCGCTCCTCGGATTTGGCGCGCAACGCGACATGCAGCATGGCCTTCACGTCCGGAGAGAGTGAGGCCACGGCCTCCTCGACGTCCTCTGGCCCGAAGTTGGCCAGCAGCACCTGCATCTGCGTCAGCGGCAGAGAGGGGATGATTTCCGGCTGGAGGTGAACCATCCCCTTGAGCGGGCCCGGCACGTCCTCCACGTCGAAGAGGTGCTTGCCGGTGAAGAGTTCCACCAGCAGCACGCCCAGTCCGAAGACGTCGGAGCGAGGCGAGAGCGGCTTCCGCGTCAGGTACTCCGGCGAGGCATACGCCACATCGCCCCGGACGAGACTCGCGGGC
The DNA here is from genome assembly GCF_003668935.1 of Corallococcus sp. AB032C. Classification (NCBI taxonomy): domain Bacteria; kingdom Pseudomonadati; phylum Myxococcota; class Myxococcia; order Myxococcales; family Myxococcaceae; genus Corallococcus; species Corallococcus sp. AB032C. The sequence continues at coordinate 24,500 of NZ_RAWP01000045.1, forward strand.
GACTCCTCACGCCCCACCACCAGCGAGTAGGCCGCGCCGAAGTTCGTCAGCTTCACCTCGCCTTGCGTCCCCACGTAGACGTGCCGGGGGTTGACGTCTCGGTGGATGACGCCCAGTGACTTGCCGTCCGCGTCCGTCAGCGTGTGGGCGTGGTGAAGGGCCTCCGCGATTTCCGCGCCGACATAGAGGGCGAAGGCCTCGGAGACGGGACGGCCCCGCACCACGCCCGCACTCACCAGCGTCTCCAGCGAGGGGCCGTCCACGTACTCCATGACGGCGTGCAGCGCGCCCTTGTGCACCTTGCGGTGGAAAACCGTGGCGATGGCCGGGTGGCGTAGACGGAAGGCCAACTGAATCTCCTCCCCCAGCCGCGTGCGCTGCATGAAAGTGGAGGGGTTCGCCAGCCGCCGCACGAAGCAGTAACCGGGCAGCTTGTTGCCGCGCTCCGTGAAGCGCTGGGCCAGCATCAGCACCTCACCCGTCTCCATCCGCACCAGTTCGCGGACGGCTTCATAGCGGATGCCGTCAATGGTGAAGAGGTGCAAGGGCCGCTCAGGCGTTGGCGGGAGCTGCCTGCGGCGCGCGGAGGCTTCGGTGCGCGCCAGGTCATCGGTTGTCGTGTCGGGCATGGCTCCTCGGGAGGCGGGAGAAAGGCGCGACGGCGCCTCCCGAGGAGTTTGAGCGCAGTTAACTTTTAAAGTCCATAACAACGGACTCTAAAGAGCCATCACCGCACCCTGGCGAGGGCGAAGCCCGCCCCCGCGCCGAGCACCACCGCCAGCACTACAGCCAGAATAGGGACGGGGCGCGGCTGCTGGCGGAGCACCTCGTTCTCCGCCTGGAGGCGGCGCAGCTCGCGGGCCGTGAGGATGCAGCGCTCCGTGGACAACCAGCAGCCCTCCGACACGGCCACCGTGCGCCCGTCCTGAAGCGTCACGGTGGCACGGGCCACGTCCAGCACTTCGCCTTCGGCACGCGCACGCCCCGCCATCAGTAGGGCCAGCGCCAGCACCAGGCCCCTCACCGCTTGTTGCCCGGCTGGAGCGCGTCGAGGGCGGCCACCGCCGCCGCCTTGCCGGCAATCTCCCCGGCCGCTACCTCTCCCGCCTCCCGCGCCGCGTCCTCCACGGCGTCACCGAAGAGGAGCGTCTTCACCACCGTGAAGCCGCCTGCCGCCCCCAGGCCGATGGTGAGCGCCTTCAGCAGCAGGGCCACGGTGAAGGACTCACCCGCCAAGAGCGCGTTGGCCATCGCGCCCGAGACAGACAGCAGCAGCGCCAGCACCGCGCCCGCGCGCGCCGTGCGCAGCAGCGGCCACCACGCCCCCACGAAGCGGCGCAGTACGTAGACGAGGGCGATGACGGCCAGGGACGCGACGAGGGCCCAGTTGCGGGCCGTCACCGCGTCGAGGATGAGGCGCGCGAAGGCCTCGACGTTGCCCGGGTCCGGCGTGCCGGGCGCCTGCGCGAAGGCGACGGAGGGGAAGACAAGACAAAGGAAGAGGACGGCGAGACGTCGCAGCATGGGCATGCCTTTCGTGGGTGAGGCGCGGCGAAGTGCCGCGCGGGAGTCAGAAGCCGAGCCGCGCCAGCGAAGCGGCGAGCACCGGGTGCATGGCGCGCCACTCGGGCATCGAGCGCACCGTGTCGAGGAAGCGCCAGACGGCGGCGAGCCGCTGCGCGTCCGTGCTGCCCTTCGGCTCCGAGTAGAAGAGGCCGCGCACCGGCTCCAGTTGGCTGCCACTCACGAGGCTGGGCCACTGGCAGTGCGGCGCATCCCCGAAGGAACCACCCCACGCGAGGCCCGCGCGGCGCGTCTCCTCGCCGAGGATGGCGTAGGCCGGCCCGTCCCAGCGCGGCTGAAGGCCCGGGCGGTTCACGTCCGCGTCGCGACAGAAGTCGTTCGCCAGGCCGTAGTTGTGCGCGGAGAGCCCTTCCGGTGCGGCGCGTCCACCCTCCCCCTTCAGGTAGCGCAGGTGGAGCACGCGCTGCTCCGCGAAGGTGGCGTAGCCACGCGTGGCTACGTAGTCCGCGCCGCGCGCTCGGCAACGGGCGATGACTTCCCCCATCACCGCCGCGAAAGGCGGGTAGAGGGACTGCAAGTCGATGCGGGAGAAGAGGTCAGGGTTGGGAATCATCCCCCACTGAATGGGGGCGAGTTTCGACGTGTGGCGTGCGTCACCCTTCCGCGCGAAATCGTACTCCGTCGAGGCTCACCCAGGCCGCGCCCGTGGGCAGGCTAAAAACTTGGAGGCCCCCGTCCACGTTGAGCTGCCCCATGGCGAAGCCGTGGCTCGTCGGTAGCTCCAGGATGCGGTTGGAGCTGGCCCGGTAGCCCACCGGGAAACGGTACGCGTTCACGTAGCCCACCGTCCCAGGGCGGATGAGGCCGCGTGCGGACACCTCGTTGTCGCTGTTCTTGTAGAAGCCCAGGGGCCAGTTGGCGGCATCCCACGCCACCCAGCCATTCTCCAGGTCGCTAATCTGCCCGGTGCGAATGGCCGTCCACGGCTCGACGAGGCCGCCAATGCGGTCCAAGCGCACTGAATCGACGTACACCCACGGCGCGCCTTGCGTCGCCTGGGCCAGCAGGCGCACCTGGACGTAGCGCGTCCCGGCGGGTGCATTGTGGAAGCCAGTGAGGGGCTCCCAGCCACTCGTCGGCAACACCTTCGTCGTGCTCACCGTACCCAGCACGTTGAATGCGCCGCCGTACCAGAAAAGTTGGACGGAGAAGGCCGTCCCAACCTGTGACGCCCTCGCGAGGGCGTCCACGCTGTATCTGTCGCCCGGCCGCGCAATCATCGCCTGGGAGTCCAGCCGCGTGCCGCTCGCCACCAGCCGGACGGCACGAGCGCCCGTGTACGCGTCCGCCGTCACCTGGGCATGCGCGCCCCACAGGCCCACGCCCATCGTCCAGGCATCTGGCGGCAGTTCGTCGAAGGAGTGCGCCTCGAAGTCGGGGTTGGGCGGCGACTCGCCGAAGGCCACGGCGGGCTGCAACGTGGCGGGCGTCACGTAGCCCGTGGTGACGGACACCTCGGCGGATGGCGCGCCCAGGTTGCCCGAGGCGTCGCGGCCCACGACTCGGCAGTAGTAGGTAGCTCCCGGACGCAGTTCGGAAAGTGGGAAGCGTGTTGCCGAGGCACGTCCCTGGAAGGTGGCCTCCGAGGGCTGGAAGCCGGGCGTCCGCGAGGCGTGCACCTCGTACTCGTCCCAGGCAGGGCCGGTAGTCGCGGGGGTCCACGTCACCACACATCCGTTGACCGTCGGCGTCGCCCGCACTTCCTGCGGCGCAGCCGGGCCCGTGAAGGCCGCGCTGGGGGCAATGCCCGGCCTGCTGTCGCGCTCCAGCCACTCGCGCAGCGACGTGGAGGGCTGCCCGCGCAGGACCAGCTTCATGCGTGCCGTGCCGTCCGTGGCGCACTGGTGCTCCAGCTCCTGCACCGCGAGCCGCTGCGCCGTGTCCAAGCGCACGCCGTCCGGCAGCACGAGCACCAGGTCCGCCAGCTCCAGGCCGGGGTGCGGATCCACCGTCATGGTGACGGTGAGGGGCGAGACGGAGAGGTCCGCGATGGCCGCGTCCGCGAGCCGTTGCGCTTCCGGCTCCGTGTCGATGTTGCTGGAGGACTCCTCCGCCACCTGCATCCAGCGGCGGCCCACCTGCGCACGCGCCGTGGGGTTGCTGGCCGTCACGGTCTTTCGCTTCGGCGTGCCCGAGGCGTCCAAGTCAAACTTGTCGCTGTAGACGACCTCCACATCTGTGCGGATGTCAGCCAGTTGCCGCGTCACCGCATCGAGGTTGCCGTATTCGTCCGGGCCATAGCTCCAGTCCTCCTCCGTCTGGAGCCGGTTGGGCGCGGCGAGCGTCAGTGCGTAGGCGCTCGCGGTGGGCTGCCAGCGCATGCGGCAGTCCCAGCCAATCCGCTGCGCCAGGGTGCGCGCCGCATCCAGCACCGGCTCCACCTTCTGCACGTACCGACCGCGCTGGGACATGGGGTCCACGGGCGTGAAGAGCGCGAAGGAGGCGAGGCCGTTGTCGTCCAGCAGCGACTGGATGATGGTCTGCACGGCCACGCCCACCGTGTCGTTGCCGTATTCGCGCTCCACCTCGATGAAGGTGTCCTGCAGCAGCCCGTCCAAGTCACGGCCCACGACGCGCAGTTCGTCAGGCCCGGCGTCCACCTCGTCGATGCGGCCCCGGAAGACTTCGAAGTAGTCCTCCTCCTTCGGCACCGTGGCGAGCGGCGCGAGGCCCAGCTCCACGCGGAAATAGGCGCCCTCCACCAGCAGCGGCGCGAACGTGCCCGCGTTGGACGTGTTGGCAAGCGACTGCACCACCAGGGGCGAGAGGGAGAGGCGCGCCCCGGCCGCACCGCTTCGCACCAGCGACACTTCCGCGTCGGCCACGGGCGCGTCCAGCTTCTCGTTGACGCGCACGCCCAGCACCCAGTCGAAACCCAGGAGGGTATGCAGGCCACGCCACGCCCCCGCCGCGTCGCGTACCCAGACGCGCGGGTGGGTGGAGTAGCCGGAAGGACTGCCCAGCAGGGCCGCCTGGAAGGAAGAGAGGGGCCGCATGCGTCAGCGCTCCTGCAACTCGAAGTCGAACTCCTGCCCGAGGACGAGGACGCCGCCCTCCCACCACTGCACCGCGCGTCCAGTCCCCACCCGGCCCAGCACGGGCAGCGGCTCATAGAGGGCGGCGCCCGAAGCCCGGTGGTATGGGTACGGCGCGCCGAAGGACTCGCCGGAAGCGAACCAGGGGGCTACCCACGACGCGGGTGCTACCCACGGCAGCACCACCAGCTCATCCACAAGCAGCTCGCCCCCGCCTGCCGCTGCGTTGCTCAGCGTCACCGCGCCCTGGGGCAGTTGGCCCGCGCCGTCCACGACGAGGAAGCCGTCCGCATAGGGACTGGTGCCCGGCACGCCATTGATGCTGAGGCCCAGGCCCGCGCGGTGGACGTGGTGGCGCCACTTGTCTTTTGTCCCCTGGCGCTTCCACCAGTAGGCCACCGTCCACCTCGCCCCGAGGCCCGTGGGGAAGGTGACGCTCGCACCTGCATCCATGAGCATGCACCCGCCGAAGCGGCCCATGGCCTCCACCCCCCACACGTTGCCCACCATGGCGCTCGGCGAGAGGAAGGCCTGGCTGCGCAGTCCGTCCTCGAAGCTCCACACCTGGCCCTCGCCCTTGAGGAGTCCCCGGTACGCACGAGCCTCCTCCTGCGTCAGGGGGCCAGTGTTGCCCGCCAGGGTGAAGACTTCGCGCCGCTCACTGCTGCGCAGCCACCCGGAGAAGGTGCGGCGGTGCTCGCCCAGCAGCGTCGGCATGTACGTCAGGCCCCGCTCCGCTGAGACAGGCAAGGGGATTCCAGAAAGGGCCAGGGCCGCAGGCATGGAGGGATTCCTCAAGAGCCAGAGAAGCGCGCCGTGAGGCGCACGCGGCTGCCAGCAACGCGGATGCTCGCGCGCTGCTGGCGCAGCGACTCGTCCCGCCGCGTGGCTTCCATGGCGGCGTCGATGTCGTAGCCGGTGATGTTGTAGGTGACGGGCGCGGCCATGGCGGAGACGTTGCCCGTCTCCGGCGCACGCACCTGGCCTCCTCCGCTGAAGCCAGGAGGAAGGTAGCTGCCGAGCCACCCCGGCACCGCAGGCGTCGCGGGCACCTGCCCCAAGAGGAGCTGCTGAATGGCTGGCGGGAACATGCCGAGGAGCCATCCCGGCACCGGCCCACTGGACGAGGTGGGGCCGTCAGGTGCCTCCGCCTCGTCGTTGTCGGCCCCAGGCGAGGGCTTCGGCTTGGGCAGCACCGTGGGGCCGTCCTGCGTGTCCTCGGACTCGAAGCGACGCAGCGCCACCTTCCACGCGGCCGGCACGTTGGTGAGGGCCGCCGTGGCGCGGGCCACGGCTTCCGTGTGCTCCTCCACTTGGGCGGTTTCCTCGGCACGAGCCTTCGCCGAGTCCCACGTCGTGTCCTCCAGCACGCGCAGGGAGTCGTCCATGCTGTCGGTGTCCACCTTCAGCTTGTTGAGCGAGCGCGCGAACTTCTTCAGCCCGTCGAAGCCCGTCCAGTCGATGAGGCTGGAGATGGCGCGGATGACGGTCTGCACCGCGCCGATGACGGCATTCCAGACTTCGCTGATGGCCTTCGCGATGATGAGGACGACGCTGCCGACGAACTTCAGCGCAGTGAAGAGGGCCTTCATGATGGGCCCGCCCAGGATGCTGAGCGGCTGCTGAATCAGCAGGAAGGTGCGGCCCAGCACCTCGAAGAGGGGCGCCAGGCCTTTCAGGATGTCGCCCAGCACCACCAGCGGCGGCACAATCGGTTCAATCGCCTCGCCCAGCATCTCGAAGACAGGCGTGAGGGCAGAGAGGAAGCCATCCACCACCATCGTCACGGCGTTGAGCAGGGGCTGGAGCGGCTCCAGCAGCGTGCCCAGCGAGTCGGCCACCTTCTGGATGAGGGTATTGACGGACTCGATGACTCCCTTGAAGCCCTCCGACTGCATGAGCAGCTCGCCCACCACGGCGATGATGGCGCCGTAGGCCCCGCCCGCCTCCATACCCTGGACGCCCGCGTTGATGAGGTCGCCCAACTGGCCCAGGCCGCCGATGAAGCGGTCCACCAGCGACTCCCTGGCGGCTTCCATGGCCGCTTCCGCTTCAGCAGCGAGGCTCTCCGCCTCCAGGCGCATCTCGTGGAAGGCAGCGGCGCCGGCGGCCTCCTCCGCGCGAATGCTGGCCAGGTACTCCTTGCGCGACTCCTCGCTGGCCTGGGCTTGGAGCTTCGCCATGGCGGCCTGCTCCGCCGCCTGCTGCTTCTGGGCGGCCTCCAGCGCGGCCTTGTCCGTGGGCTTGCGGATGCGCGCCTTGCCCTGCGCCCCGCCCCCACCTGCCAGCTTCGCCAGGAGGGCTTGAATCTGCGACGTGACGCCCTCCAGGTTGAGGGCCCGCGCGAGGTCCGCGCCAAGTCGCTTCGCGCCCGCCGCGCTGGTACGCAGGCCGTAGGTGACGCTCTCCTCCAGCTCGCGCCCCGCGCCGGCCACGGCGTCGCCCACCGCCACGGCCGTCTGCCGCGCTCCGTCCCAAAGCACCTGGGCGCCCTGCCCCAACGTCTCCAGCAACTCCCGGCCCGTGACGGTGGACACCTGCCGGAAGGTGGCGGCCAGCTCCGGGAAGCCCGCCTGCCGAGCCACGGGCTCCAGGAGACGCGAGACGCCGCGCACCAGGGCCGCGACGCCGTCCAGGACGGAGAGGGCCGCTCCCTTCACGAAGTCTCCCAGCGACAGGAAGGCCCGGGAGAAGCCGTCCGCGATGTGGCCCGCCCACTTCGCCAGCTGGTCGCCCATGTCCCGGAAGAAGTCCGCGAGGCCGGTGCTGCTGTCCTCCCAAGCCACGTAGACGCTGCCCGCCAGCAGCACCAGCGCCGCCACGGCGGCGGCTACCGCCGCGAGCGGCACCAGTAGGCTTCCGGTGGAGAGGGCCAGGCGCCCCAGGCTTCCGGTGACAGACGGCGTGCTCGCCACCATGCCGCCCATGGAGGCCGTCACCTTGTCCATGGAGGCCGCCAGGGAGGCCAGGGTTACGGACTTGTTGAGCAGGCCCAGCACCTTCACCAGCCCACCAGCGCCCGTGGCCACGCCTTCCACCACGCCCGCCACCTTCCCCAGCGCCCCAGCGGCGAGGCCCGCCCCGGCCACCCACACCAGGACACCCGAGGCGGCGGCCTTCATCGCCGGAGAGAGGGACTGGAAGCTCGCCACCACGCGCTCGACGCCGTCCGCGACGTGCTGCACCACCGGCAGGAAGGCATCGCCGACGTCCGCAGCCAGCGTGTAGAGGAGCGCCGTCATCCGCTCCGTCTCGCGCTCCATGGCCGCGTTGGACTTGGACGCTGCCGCGACTGCGCCGGCAATCCCAGCCGCCACCGCTGCACCAATCTCGCCCAGGCCCTTGGACTTCTCCTTCACCTGCTTGGCGGACTTCTCGACGGCCTCCACCACCTTGCCCAGGTTGGACAGCGCCTCGCCGATGGAGGCAGTGACAGCCACATAAAGTCCTCCAACTTTCAGGGCACCGGACATGCATCACCTCTTGGGACGCTTCCTGAAAACCGTTGTCGTCGTCAGCGGGCCGGCATGAGAGGCGGGGCCTGGAGCGCGCACTCCGCGCACCTCCTCGGCCTCCAGGGCGCAGTGGGCCAGGAGGTGGACGACGTCCTCCCAGGCCCAGCTACGCACTTCCTCGGGCGACTGGCCCGTCAGCTTCACCACCGCGTGCAGCGCCCTCAGCTCGGGGTGGTGCCGGAGTTTCCCTTCGCCTCCTCCAGCGTCGGGCCCGCGAAGGCACGGGCCAGCTCGTCCTGAATCTCCTCCAGCCAGGGCTCGCGCTTCACCTGGTCCACCTCCGACTCATCGAAGACACGGGTGGCCGTGCCCGGGTGGTAGAGGCAGAGGACGGCGATGCGGGCGATCATCGCCATCCCCGCGAACTCATCGACAGGCTTCCGGTCGGGCCCCAGTTCCTTGGCGGCCTTTGCGGCGGCGAGCAGTTCGAGCTTTTCGCCCAGAGGCGGCTGGCAGATGTCGTAGTCGGCGCCGTCCAGGGTGACGCGCTTGTGCAGCTTGCGACGGGTGCCGAGGGGCTTTCGGAGCATGGTGGGTGCGGTCATGGTGAGGCCTCGGGGGTGAAGTGGAAAAGCAGCCGGCTACACCGCGGCGGGCGCGCCCTGGCCGGCCAGGGTGGCGGAGAAAGTGACGACATCCGTGGAACTGCGGCCCTCCTCGTAGGACGTCACCTTCACCGGATAGCGGTAGCCCTGCGTGCCCATGGGGGCCGTCTCGTCCTCCACGATGGTGAAGAAGACGGTGGCGTCGCTCTCGAAGGCGTCCCGCAGAACCTGCTGCGGAGCGCTGCCCTTGAAGACGTGGCCGGACAGGGGGATGGAGAAGGACTTCCAGGTGCCCTTGGTGCGCTTGTAGCCGTCGCCACCGAAGTAGTTGGCGTCCACGGTGTCCTTGGCGCGATTGACGGGCGCCTCCAGGACACCGTCCAGCGCGTCCGCCTCCACGGACGCAGTGTCCGTGGCGCGAATGTAGAGCTTGTCGAAGAAGGCCTCTCGGGGTTCGGGCATGGTGGTGGCTCCTGTCATTGGGAGGGAAAGCGCTGCGCGAGGAAGTCCTTCAGGACAGCGGCCACGCGGCGGCGAGCGCTGCCCCGGGCGCGGCGGAAAGACTTGCGAAGGAAGTGCGGCGGTGGGTTGAAGAGCTGCGCGCCCCAGTGCCAGCCCTCGTGAATGGGGCCTGCGGATGAGTGCGAGTAGCCCGCTGTCCACGTCGTGGAGAGGCGCTGGCTCAGGTTGTGAAGCGGGCCGCTTAGGAAGGCACTGTCACGCAGGTGGCCCTCTCCCACCGGCACGAGGAAGAGGGAGTAGTCCAAGGCGAGGCGGGCGATGTCCCGACAGGGGGTATCCAGCGTGCGCAGCACCTCAGCAGGTGAGCGTCGCAGGCGCTCCAACTTCAGAACATCGACTTTGACTCGAACAGGCATCCCCTACTTCAATGGGGGCAGTTGCAGCATTCGCCTTCAACGCGACAAAAAAACACCCCCCATGACAAAGACCTCCTGGACACCCAGCACCCTCATCTCAAACAGAAAAAAACAATTAAGAGAAAAACACTACTACATCGCCAAGAGAGCAACCAAGAAAATGCTAAAGGCACTAATGAAGATAAAATCAATAGACGCGAAATCCAAAGCAGAAATCAAGAAATCATTCACCCACCATGCACTTCATGCCATAGCGGTCAATATCTGGTTTAATTCCATCGAAACGTTCACAATAGGCCTAGTCATACTGGCGACCTTTGCAACATGGGCGCTAGCCCCATATCAAATCATGACAAGGCTCCTGGAAGTTCAGAACATCCCATGGTATTGCCACATCCTGGCCCCCCTCCTATCCGTCCCTCTCTTTCTCCTACTATTCAACCCAACCCTCCTCAATGAAGGCAAATCCATAACATCCGAACTAGACGAGAAGGCAAGGCCGATATTTACAAACATAGCGATCGTCGGAATCACTTACTCCGTATTTCTGACAAAAATCCTCCTCCCCCTGCTGCCTACACCTTCGCTGTCCGCGCTCCTGGCCACATACGCACTAGTCGGAGCCCTATCAATCACGGCATTCCTTTACTGCCTAAGCACAATCTCTGCGTACTGCCTAGTCCTAGCAAAACGAAAAGCATTATCAATTCGCCCAGAGGCGACAGTCGTCGACAGACTACTGACGCTGCTCCTTCTCCTGGAACAGCACCCTGATAGAGGATTAGACAGCAAGGAGAAGAGGAAAATATTGAAATCAATCAACGAAACGGCCAACGCAATCACACAAGCATTTAGTGAGCATGCAAGGGCATCCGACCAAGATACCGCGATCTGGTCCCGGGAGCGTGGAGACGAATTTGCAGGCAGTGTTCGCGCTCTCGCAAAGTGGGTTGTTACTCCCGACCGCAATACGCGCGAAAACATCAAACAACATGTAGCAAAAAATTTCATCTGCGCAGTCCGCGGAGACTGGGACAACTTCAGCCGCACCCCAATCTCATCCCAACCACGCCGATTTTTCTCCAAACACAATGCCGTGCTCACCCTGAGGACACTGCTGTCCTCCGCAACGCCCATTGCCATCCTGGTTACACTCAAGAAGTTCGACATCATCCCAGAGCAAGTATCAAGCTATTTCGCCGTTGGCGCCTATCTCTGGTCGGCGCTTACTCTTCTTGCTCATCTAGACCCCAACTACAGCTCGAAACTTTCAGCACTAAAAGAGGCTGCCCAGGCTCTCTCTGTTGGCAAAAAAACGTAAGCGCCCTCAGGAAACACGCCACCTAAGCAATCCGGCCGTCACACCAAAGGTCCACCGGTGCCGGCTGGCCCCATCGACCCCTAAGTAAGTAGGAGCGCCGTCTTCAATCCAAAATCCAATGCCCACCTTCATCGGCATCAAGCATACGGCTAAGTAGACTGAGGCGGCGAGTTGCTGTCCGCCCTCAAAATCCTCACAATTGGACCGAGTTCTCACCTGGAATCTTGGGGCAGAGATGCATTGTCTTGCCCCTCCAATATATGCCAGTGGGGCGTCACCACCCGACATAACGATGGCCACTGATCTGTCCGGAACATCGCCGTCCGCCTCGGGCATGGGCGCAGTGAAGAGGTTAGCGCATGGAGCTGGAGGCCGGACAAGTCCCAGCCCAGCGCCCTCTAGCAACCCCGCAAGCTCCGAAGCAATGTCGAGCATCAGAACCACACCTTCCGGAAGCGCACTGCCCCAACTCCGTCCACGCTTTCGTCTACTGCGACGGGGCGCCGAGCGCAGTTGAAGTCAGCAATGTTCTCCCCTGGCAGCCACACACGGTGCTGCAAGGTTATAGGCGCGTCCGTGTAGACGACATGCGCAGTCAGATGCTCGTTGCCGTTGGCGTCACGGATAAGACGCCGGGACGGCTGCACACGAGCCCGCGCCGGCAACTGGAGCCCGAGCGTCGGCTTCCCATAGGCATCCCGCCCCGTCAGCACAGCATAGGTGATCGACTGACGAAAGGTGTCCGTGGGCGAAGCCATCAACTCACCCGGTGAATTACGTAGGGCGCGAGCAACGCCTGCGCGGCGCCAGGGATGGGGCTCTTCCCCTCGGCCTTCGCGGCGAAGTAGCTGACGGACCAGTCCCCGATGGACTCGCTGGCCACCATCGCGTCCACGCCGCGCGAGCGGTACAGCTGCACTGCCGTGAGGATGGTGGCCTCCTGCACATCCTCCGGTAGAGTCACCACGCGGGAGGCTTCCAGAGCACGCTGTCCCGGCGTCACGAAGCCCCCGTCGTAGACGACACGGATGCCGTCCTCACTGCCCTGGAAGCTGTCTACCGCATCCACCACCAGCCCGCCCGAGCGCGCTGTCTCCGGCCACACGCCGCGCTTGCGGTACAGCATGCCGGCGTCCGCCAGCCTCCCGTGACTCTCGTACTCCTCGGCCGGCACGAAGGCGCCGCCCTCCCAGACACCCACCACCAGGACAACGGGCGGACGCTCCACCAGCAGCAATGGGCGCCCGTAGCCCGCCGGGAACTCCACGAGGCCCTGGCCGTACTCGAAGACTCGGCCGCAGTAGCCAGCAACGGCCCGGCTCGCCGCCGTGACGAGGGACTCCAGGCGCGGCGTCACCGCCACGCCCAGGTCATCCGCCACGGTGGCAGCCAGGCACAGGTCCGCAGGACTCGCCATGGCCTCACACCGGCAGCGTCATGGCGCCGCCGAAGACGACGAAGGCGCATGCATGGAGGCTGGGCGACGTCCCCCCCGTCAGCGTCGTGGACTCCGCCACGCGGATGAACTGCTTCGCGGCGCCGAGGTCCACGTCCTTCTCCGCGAAGGCGTTCGCTGCCGTCAGTTGCACGGAGGCCGAACCCGGCCCGGCCGGCACGAAGTCCGTCCAGGCGTCATCCGCTCCATTGTCGCTGGAATGCTGGAGCTTCACCTCGTAGCCCTGCGCGGTGGGGCCGCCCGTCACCGCGCCCGTGGCCGCGACAAGGACGCAGCTCTCGCCCAGGACGAGCCGGTCGTAGCCCGTCCCCTGGCGGGTTCCAGCGGGCGTCGCGGCGGGCGGCGTGCCCAAGCGAGCAGCAACGAAGGCGCCAATCTGACTGATGTGCGGTGCACTCATGATGTCCTCCCTTTCGTGGGCGTGGCCCCGGTCAGTTGCTGCCCCAGCTCAGGTCTTTCACCACGACGCCGGACTGCCGGTGGCGCATGGCCAGGTCGTGCTTGGTGATGGCGCGCAGCACCGTCTGGTCCGTGGAGATGCCGGACACCAGCTGTCCGCCGCGAGTGAAGGCGCCGTTGGGAAAGACCTCGATTTCCAGCGCCATGGACTCGCCGATGAGCACCTCGGCCATGTCCACGAGATACAGCTCCGAGCAGTTCTTGCCCGAGCCGAGCGTCTCCGGAATCTGGTTTGTGACGAAGAAGGGCACGTTGCGCAGCGTGCCGCGCTCCACCATCTCCCGCTCCAAGGCGTTGGTTCCCTCCCCGCCAGGGCCCGGAGCATCGAGGATGGCCGTCTCCGCGTTGGGGGACATCAGCCACACCGGCTGCACCATGGGCACGTTGGCCTTCTTCAGCTTCTTCTTCGCCTTGTTCAGCTCCTTCTTCATTTCGCCCAGCGTCGGCGTGCCCACCGTGGCCACCGTCTCCGCGTAGACATGGGCCGCGTCCACCTGGTTGCGGATGCCGCGCGGCTCCAGCTGCGTGCCGCTGCCTCGCAGGAAGGCCATGTCCTCCCGCAGCGCCATGACGTTCAGCAGGTCGTTGCGGATGAACTCCTCCGCGTTGATGGACGCGTTGCGGATGAGGTCGTTGGGCACCGCCGTCAGCGCCGTGAGCTTCTTCTCGGACAGGGACACCGTGTCCGTGCCCGGCTCCGACTCCTGAATGGTGCTCGTCTCCCCGCCGTAGAAGGCCGTGCCCGTGCTGGACTGCCGGTCGAAGGTAAGGGAAGCGCCAATGGGGATGACGCGGGCGCCGGCCTGCCGCACCACGGCCTTGTTGCGAAGCAGCTCGATGAACTCGGAGGCGAACTGGGGATGCACCAGAGAGCCCAGGCCCGAGTAGTTGCCCTGGGAGAGGGCCTTGCTCACCACCTCGTCGCCCCAGCCCTTCAGCACGTCAACCACGTTGCGCCCGTCCATGCGCGCGACGGCCTTCGCTTTGACGAAGCGGATGAGGTTGAGGCCCGTGCCCTCCGTCATGTGCTTGCCGGTAATCGGCGCGCGGCGGGGCTCCTCGGGCGCAGTGTCGGCCGCCTTGGAGCCCAACAGCGCCGCGTAGCTGTCGCGATGCCCCTTGGACTGCTCCACCAACTGCGCCGCCACCAGCGGGCCCAGCGACTTCGCCATCTCCTGCATCTGCTCGGGGGTCATGCCTTCTCCTGGAGGTGCTGCAACAGGGCCCGCGCCGTGTGAGCGGCAAGGGCATGGGTGTCGGACTCGGAAAGGGAGGGCGGTGCGGCGGACGGCGCGGCCTTGCGCTTCTTCCGCGTCTTACGGCCCAGGGCCTTCACCACCGCATCCGCGATGTCGCGGATGAGAGCGGCGCGCTCGTCGGCATGCTTCTTCAGCCGCACCGCGCGCTGATTGCCAGGGATCGTGACGACGCTGATTTCGAGAAGCTCCTGCTCGTCGCAGTCGAAGCCGCCGCGCTCGTTCTCGTGGTAGCGCAGCATGCGGTAACGCACACTCACCGCGTTGAGGATTCCCTTCTCCACCTTGCGCTCGACGCGCCGGGCGAAGTCGTCGTCTTCGTCGAACTCGATGTCCACCAGGAGGGCGTCGCCCTGGACGTAGGCGCGCCCCTTGCCGATGGGCAGGACGTCCTTGCGGCCCGCTCCGAACAGCCCGCCGGAGCCGTCGTCGTGCATGTAGAGAACTACGGGGTTGGCAGCGTAGGCGTCGAGGCGCCAGCCCTGGATGGACAGGCGGTCGTTGTACCTGTCGTAATCGGCGTCGTTGGCCCGGAAGGTGAAGACCTTCGGCTGGCCTTCAACCGGCAGGGGCGCGTCCTTCTGGGCGACGAGGCGGCAGGTCCGCTGAAGAGGCTTGTGCATTCACCTTTTCAATGGGGGCATTTTTAGGCTTTGCCCTAACTTTCGCCACGAGCTTAAACTGGCAGCACTGAACGCCGAACATTCAGCTCATTACGTCAGCACTATCCTTCACTGCCATCAACTTGCCCTGACGGTGCCGTTTCGGGCTGTTCGGTCTCTCGACGAGATGCTTTCTGAGCAAGGGGCGTTAGCCCCACGGCAAGCTCATTCGAAAGCGCTCCCAGGAATTGCGCATATTCTTCCTCGCTCAACTCCCTCTCCGCTTCGCCAGCAAGAGCAGCCTTCCAGTGGCGTTCAACAACCGTCCCAATCCAATGCCGAACCTGAAATCTATTAACCTCATACAAAAGACTCTTCATCTGATCAACAGCCAGATCGGCACACTGTGCATACTCTCTCTTCGAGCACAGTTCGAAGTCTGGAACTTCGAGTTGGGCTTCAGGGGCGCCATTCAACCTGTCAACTGCGCCAAGCTGATCAACTCGATAGCTATAAGAAAAATCTCTTTCCAATTCACACTCAGCCAACCTCACTGAAAATGAAAGCACCCCAAAGTAGGTGACAAATCCGACCACGCGCCCCAGTCTAGAATCGCCGCGCACCATCACAAGATGATCTAAAGGACCAAGAGGGCTTGTCTCCATCCGCCGCAGGTCCAATGGAACAACCTCCACAGGGGGCACAACTGGCTGAATTCCATGCAAAACAAACTGCCTAATTGGATCGAATTCGGCGCGAAGCGCAAGCCGGCTATCGCAAAATCCCAGCAGATTAAAAGCAATTTTCGAAGCAACTCGATATGATTCGTCACCCCAAAGACTAGCTCCCGCCTGAATTTCAGGAACAGGCTTGAGTTGCGACCTAATCAGCGGCCTAACATGTGCCATTGCTTTTTCAATATCAATATCGATATCAGCCTTCTTCGCGCGCCTTTCTAACGCCAGCTGGACATCCGCCTCGTCTTTTATCACTCCAGATATCGTCACCTGCCTCCCAACAATATCAACCTCCAGCCTTGGAACGGAGCGAACACCGCGCCCCGCATCAATTACCAACTTCTCGCCATCAACAGAAGCCACCTGGAGCGATGGTGGATGTTTATTCGGCTCCCTATGTGAGCGAGCATCAAGGGAGACAATGAAGAACCGAAGCTCCCTCGCCAACGCATCTTCGATGCCGCTGAAGCGCCCATTGGTTGAATCATCGATAATCGACTTAGAAATCAACCTCCCCCCAAGGAAGTTGGGGATAACATGCTCGCCGCTAGACTTCTCTATGGGTCGCCCCGAATAAATGTCAACAGACACAGGAACACCTCTCCCCAACTCCAACAGCCAAGTTGAACCAGCCACACTCCACTCAAGCACATTCTCGCTTTGGCGGCCACTGACGCGGGTCTCCTCCGTAAGTCAGGGCTCGTGCGTCGCCAGAAGTCTGCCCAGGCATCGGTAGCGGATACCCCTGGCGTTTCGGGTCTGGCTTGAAGCCCGCAAGATCTCGCCATTCGTCGTAGCTGAAAGCCTCCGGCATGGTGCTCATGACGCGCAGCTGGTGCTCGCGGTCCGCTGGCACGGGGCTGTCGTAGTCGAGGATGGCCTCCTCGTCGCCGAACAGCGGCATCAGCCGCATCTGGTACTCGGTACGGAGGAGCTCCATACGAGGGAGCGTCGCCTGCTCCGCGAGGTTCTCCCGCGCAGCGAAGGCCGTCGCCTTATTCGAGCTGGAGATGTCACCCACGATTTCGGGCGGCACCCGGTACGTCATCCGCACGAACCCCATGAGAAACTTCCGCAGCTCCACCAACTGCATGTCGCGGAAGCTGGTGTCGAGGCGGGCGAACGTCACCCGGCCACTGGTGAGCAGCAGCTTGCCCGCCTTGTCCGGCCCCTGGTGTTCGCGGGCTAGCGACTCTTTGAATGCCTTCGCCCCTGCGCTGTTCGCGTCCGTCAGTCCCTCGATGGACGCGATAGCGGGCGGCAGCATGTTGTTCCAGAAGCTCGCTCGGAGAAACCGCGCCACGAACTCGTCCGTGTCCAGCTCGTCCCCCAACGCGAACGCCGGGCCAACGCCGCGCCCGAGCGGATCCTCAGGGTCTAGGTTGCGCAGGTGGAGCACGTCCGCCGCTGGAATCTCCCGCGTCACGCCGCCCACGACGACAGTGAACGTGCGCTGCTCGCGCGGCACGTCCAGCGCCGGAAGGCGGGTGACGAGGTTGGGCGGCACGGGCCAGAAGCCCACCGGGAAGCCCGCCACACGCTCCAGCACCAGGAAGGCTTCGCCCACCAGGTCCAGGTACACCTGCACCAGCTTCGTGACGGAGCGGCCCGTCAGGTAGTCGTTGGGGTCGGCGAGCATCCGCAGAATGGGATGGTCCGGCACCTCCTGGACTTCTCCTGCATCCAGCATGGACTTCAGCCGCATGGCGCGGACCTCGCGCGTTGCGCTGCGCAGCGAGTAGTCCTTCACCGGGTGGCCGTCCTTCGCGACGCGACGGTAGACGCGCCAGTTCACCCCGGCCACAGAATCCGCGACCACGTCCACGACAGATCGAAGCCAGGGGAGGTCCCTGTACGCCGCCAGAAGCTGCGCCGTGCCCCGGCGCGGCGGCGCCTGCTGCCAGCGCGCCAGCTCAAGGCCGGTGCCTTTCCTTGCTGCTCGATTCCCCACCGATCGGATGCGTTCCCACCAAGACATCAGCACTTCTCCACAGGCGAATTCACAATAATCAGCAGCGCGCGACGCAAATTTTTTCTCTTCCAGGTTTCTCGCATTGAGGCAGCGCGCTTCTCAATGTGCTCTTGGCTCTGAGGCCCAAGCACTCGCCCCCGAAAGGCCGCAGCTCTCTTGGCAACATGCTCTGGGCTTTGTTTGCGGCCACGAATGGCGGCAGCCCTTTTCAGTACGGATTCCGGCCGTTGCTTCTTTCCTTGCTGTACAAGGCTGATGCGCTGTCGAGCTTCATCACTCAACTTTCGCCCACGTTGCGCTATAGACATTAGCTGACGGGACGCAAGCGTGTGTTTTCTCCCTCGCAATGCCGCGCCCCGAGCTGCGCGAACCTCTTGAGGAGGATTAAGCGCACCTTCTCCGCCGTCAGTCATATTGGTTAGCCGCCAACCAATGGCTCGGGCGTGTGAAATCCAGAACCGCTCTCGACTAGCAAGATCTTCTGGACGATCCACTTCCTCAAGAATGACAATCCCGTAAGACATCCCTAGCGCCAACAGCGATCTAATCCAGTTGGACTTGTGTGTTCTCTCATGCTTCAGGCGGGCAGCTCGACGATGATCGCGAGGCCTGTGCAGTCCCCTGGCACTCTTGCCGATGTAGCGAACCTCGCCGGTACGCGGGTCGGTCAATCCATAAACAATGTACTTAGAGACAGAAGAAGCTGTCAGCGAAGACCAAATCATGCACACCCCATAAAAGTGCATCTACGCGGTCATCACGGCGGCCGTTGATGCCGCTGAATTTGGCGAGCTGCGCCTCCAGCTTCGGGAAGGTGCCCACCAGCTCGATGCGGCCCGTCTCCGCCAAGGCGCTCACCGGCTCGGCACGCTTCGACTTCGCCTCCCGGGCGCGCACCGGCTTCACGTTGACCTGGACGCCCATCTCCGAGGCCACGGTCTGGATGGTCGTCTCCACCATCTCGCCACCGGAGTTCACCTCCGCCACCAGGGCGTCGCAGCCGAAGGCCAGGTACTCGCGAATTGCGGCGGCGGCCCACTCACGCGGCGAGCCCCGGAGGCTCGCGTCCTTGAGCACCGACACGCGCTTGAGCGGCGTGCCATCCGTCCCGACCAGCGGACTGCTTCTCACGCCCTGGACGACAATGCCCGTCTCGTCTGAGCCCGTCTCGCTGGTGGGCGCTGGGTCCACTGACACGATGCGCCGGTCCAGTCCCTGTGCGTACTCATGGGCATCCGCATCCACCCTGCCCCACTTCGCGGAGCCAAAGATGGCGCCGGGAACGTCCATCAGCAGCCGGCCCAGGACCTCCTGCTGCCCCCAGCGCGTGTGCATGAGAGCGCGCATCGTGGCGACCGCACTGGGCGCCAAGTTGGCGCGGTTGGCCAGCGAGGAGCCTGTGCGCAGCACCACGCCCGGCCGCAGCGTCTTCGCTTCAGCATCCGCGAAGAGAAGGTCTTCCAGCTTCCGCAGCGGCCGGGGCGTTCCGGTGAGTAGCAGCTGGGGTGGGTGCGCTGAGGTGCCGATGCGCAGCACCATGGGAAGCTGGTCCAGGGCCGCCATCTCATGCTTCCACGAGGCGGGCTCGTCGCCCCAGGCCCAGCCACAGTTCGGGCCTCGCAGCCGGTCTGGCTTATCCGCCGAGTAGCAGATGGCGTAGACACCGTTGGGCCACGTCACCCGCCGCTTGCTGGGCTCGTACACCGGCAGGAACCAGGGCGGCGACAGTGCCAGGATGCCGCTGGAGCCTCTGATCATCGTGTCGCGCACGTCAGCCGCAGTGGGGCCGACGAGGGCGCCGATGGACTTCGCTTCCCGGGCCTTCTGGATGATCCACCGTGCTCCGCTCCACGTCTTCCCGAAGCCCCTACCCGCCATGATGACGCAGGTGTTGAAGGACGCTGGGGGGACCTGTTCTCGGCGCGCCCAGAAGTCCAGGTCGTGGACGAGGGTTTCCACCTCGGGATGGGTCATCCTCCCGAAGAGGCGCGTGAGGCCTTGGCGGGTGCCGGCCTGGCGCACCATGAACGCGGCGGGGGACTCGTCCGGGGCGAGCTTCTCCAGCATGCCTGCGAAGGGCAGGCGCTCACGGCGCATCGTCGCCCCCACTGCTGCTGGCCCCCGCCGTTGCTGCGGGAGCGTCCGGCAGCAGGCGGCCCAGCCGGTCCATCAGCAGCTCGCGCAGCGCGCGCTCGTCGGCGGCCTTGTCCTCGGGCGCCACCTCCGCGACGTTGTCACGCCTCCCGTAGAGTTCCGGGAAACGCCGAGACAGAAGCCACTGCACATGCTTCGGGTTGTGCGCAGCAGCCGCCATCAGCATGTCCGTGGCGGACTGCATGAAGCGCGCTTCTGCCGCGCTCACCGCGAGGAAAAAGTCGTGAAAGCGGCCCCTTTCCTCGCCCGCGCCGCGATGAAACCAGCGCGAGAGGGTCTGTTCGTTGATGCCAACGAGGCCCGCGACAGCGCGGCGGAAGAGGCCGCGCTCCAGGTGGCCGCAGATAAGTGCCTGAACTTCGGGAGTCAGCTTGGATGGGCGAGCCATTTCCCCTGAGAAATGGGGGCGGTTTCGCTGAAGATTCGTGCCTCACGCCCGGCAAAACTCAGGGCGACGCGGACCGAGCCGCGTTTTTTGCGAGATTTTTCGAGCGTGGGGGCCCGCCGAGCAAGGCAGGAACGGGACGACCGTCCCAAATTCGGACCCGGGGGGGCCTCAAGCCATGTTCAACGTGACTGCAATCCGGGCAGCGCCGCCACGATGCGCTCGTGGCAGGCCACCAAGTCCACGCAGGACACCGCCCAGCGCCGCGTATACGCCCCGCCCTCGCACGTTTCCGCGACGGACAGGGCTCCGGCGCCCTTCGGCACCTGGACGCCGCACAGGGCGCAAGGCGCGGCGTGCTGGTTGCGGCGCAGCTCCGGCGCCCGGTCCGCGCACGAGAGGTGACACGGCCCCGTCCCCAGCGTGTACTCGATGCGCTCGCCCTTCAGCACGGGCGCACCGCATGCAGCACAGGGGCCGCCACGCTGGGCGACGAGGACGGGCATCAGTCGCCCCTGTCCGCCAGACGCTCGCGGAGCTGCTCGTGGGCACGGGCCAGCAGCACGTCCAGCCGGCTGCGTGGCTCGTTCCAGTCTTCGGCCACATCGCGGATGCCGCACGCCTCCCGCCCCAGGCCATGGACGCGGGACACCAGCTCGCACAGCTTCGGGTCCAGCCGCAGCACCTCACGCCGGAGACGAGCGCACTCCTCACGCAGCGCGTACAGCTCCTCGACGGTGGCCACCTCCAGCGCCAAGGCCGCGTCGTGCATCTGCGTGAGTGAGCCGGGCAGCGACTCGGCCGCGTCATCACGGCTCACCAGTGGCATGGGCCGCGTCTTCGGCTGGCCCTTGCGCCCGCGCTGGGCTGCGTCCGAGGGACGGACGTCCGCGTAGTGCAGGCGGATCTGCTCCATGATGGCCCGGCGCGCCCGCCACTCTACCCAGGTGGAGAACGTCTGCCGGCCGCGCTTCTCTGGCTTGTACGTCTCCACGGCCTTGAGCGCTTCGAGGAGCGCCACCTGGACGAGGTCGTCCTCCAGCAGCGAGCCACTGAGCTTCTCGTAGCCACGGGCCTGCCGTCGCAGCTGGGGCTCCAGCAGGCGCAGCAGCGCGTCCACCAGCTGCCGAGCCCGCCCGGACTCGCCCGCCGCATGGCGCCTGTGAATCTCGCTCACCAGCTCATCCGGGCTCGGCCGCGACGCTCCGCTACGTGAAACATGAGACTCCCGCTTCGCTGCACTGCCCTTCTTCACGCCTTGCCCCTCTCGTGCGTTGAGAAACACGTCGTTCCCCATGCGACAATGTGCGACGCGCACAGCAAGACACCTGCCATGTCACGCAGGGAGGGCATGCCTCCGCTATGCGTGAAACATCCACGCACTTGTGACATGGCGGGATACAGGGCGTTCCGACTTGCTGTGTCCGGATGGACCCACATAGTTGCTTCCAACAGCCAGGACCTGGGGAGTAGCATCGCCGTCTGACACGGCGCCGCGTGCCGCCATCACCCGGCAGGTCTCCAGCCCCTCCCCTGCAAATGGGGGCAGCCGCAGGCCGTGGCTTTTCGAGGGCATTCCGTCGCAGGCGCCAGAAGCGGCACCGCAAGGCAGGGCGGCGAGCCCAACACACCCGCCACACACCTATCACTCTCGTTCTCTCTCTTTCATAGAGAGACTGAAAGAGAACTACATATATACGCGCGAGAACCAATAGGAGATAGGACAACGACCCCTGTGTGTGGTGTTGCCGTGTGCCTCGGCTGCTCCTGCCGCTGCACGCCACCCGTGGAAAGTGCCCCCATTGAGACAGCGAAGGGCGTCGTCCGTGCTGGGCGCGCCCGCTGCCGCGAGGCTGGAGCACACATCACCCATGAAAGTCGCATTCTACGAATCCGCCCAGGACAACACGCCGCGCGTCGAGGACTGGGACTGGACGCGGCTGCGCGCACTGCTCACCACGCATCGCCGCAGCAAATGCCCGCAGACGCCCTGCCCTGGCCGGTGCCCAGCGAAGAACGGCCCCGCCTGGAGCCCCGTGGACATCGGCGAGCGACGCGGCAACGACTTCGTGCACGCCATCACGCTTGCCGTCTTCGACCTGGACCATCTGACGCCGGAGCAACTGGCGGCGCTCGAAGTGCTGGAGCGCGACGGCTACGCCTACGCCCTGCACACCACGCACAGCCACCGGCCACCAGACTTCTGCATGCGGCTCGTTATGCCGCTGAGCCGCCCGGTGCTGCCGCGCGAGTGGCCAGCCGTGCGAGCCGCCGCCCTGGCCATGCTGCGCATACCGGCGGATCCAGCCACAAAGGACCTGTCGCGGCTCTACTACCTGCCCGACGCGCCCGAGGGTGCCGAGTGCTTCGCGGAAAGCGCGCAGGGCAAGCCCCTGGACGTGGATGCCCTGCTGGCGTCGTCACGCGCGAGCACTGCGCCGGCGCCGCCGCTGGCCACCGTGGACATGCAGCACTTGGCCACGCTGCTGCGCCGCCATGCGCGTCCGGAAAACAAGCCGCTCGTGGGCCGGGCGCTTCGCGGCGAGCCGCTGGCTCCGCGCGGCAGCCAGGACACGTCCCTGCAGCAGCTCATGAGCACCGTGGCCTTCTGCTTGCCCAACGACACGCCAGACACGGCCATCGTGGAGCTGCTACGCCCGTGCTTCGCCGCGACGGACTGGGGCCAGGGCACGGAGCACCTGGTGGCGGAGGCACTGAAGAAGCTGCACCGGGCCCGCGCACGCAAGGCGGAGCGCGACGTGAAGCGGCTTGCGGCGAACCACGACCTCGTGGCCCTGCTGGGCAAGCCCCTGGGGGCACCGACGTCCGCCGAGAAGCTGCCTCCCGTAGACGAGGGACTGGAGACGCCGGAGGCCTGGGGCAAGGAGCTGCTCACCTACGAGACGCGGGACGGGGAGAAGAAGCTGCGCAACTGCGAGGCCAACCTGTCCATGGTGCTGCTGCGCTCACCTGAATGGCGGGGCACGCTGCGATTCAACGAGACCTCGAAGGAAATCGAGTTCACGGACAGCCCCCTGCGCGCGGACGTGCGACAGGACGACCTGGACACGGAGATAGCCGTCTGGGTCCAGGGCAGTAGCTACGGGCGCCTCGGCCTCATGCCCCGCCCCGCCCAGGTGCGCGACGTCCTCCGCCAGGTCGCCCACGCCAACGCCTACGACCCGCTCCGGGACTACTTGGAGGGCCTCGTCTGGGACGGCAGGCCGCGCATCGACACCTTCCTGGAGCGCTACCTGGGCGCCACGGGCGACGTGGCGCACCTGCGCACCATCGGCCCCAAGTGGCTCATCAGCGCCGTGGCACGGGCGCTCCGTCCGGGCTGCAAGGTGGACACGGTGCTCATCCTGGAAGGTGCCCAGGGGCTCCGGAAGTCCACAGCCTTCCGTGTTCTGGCGGGAGAGTGGTTCAGCGACGCGACGTTGGACATCGGCCACAAGGACTCTGCCGCGCTCGCATCGCAGTTCTGGATCATCGAGTTGGCGGAACTGGACGCCGTCCGGCGCGCGGCTGACGTGCAGGCACTCAAGGCCTACGTGTCACGCAGCGAGGATACCTACCGGCCACCCTATGGGCGCGTCACGGTACGTACGGCGCGGCGGTGCGTCTTCGTCGGCACCACCAACAGCGAGGAGTACCTGCGCAACGACCCGAGCGGCTACCGGCGCTGGTGGCCGGTACGGTGCACGTCCATCGACATCGAGGCGCTAAAGGCGGACCGCGCGCAACTCTGGGGGGAGGCAGTGGCGCGCTTCCACCAGGACGAGAAGTGGTGGTTGTCGGAGGAGGAAATCCCTCGTGCCGAGTCCCAGGCGAAGGAGCGCAGCGAAACGCCCAATGACGGGAAGCGAGACGCCATCGTCCAGTGGCTCCTGCGCATGCCGCCCTCGCGGCGTCCGGTGGACGTGCCACTCCTGACCGTGGCGGAGGAGGCCCTGGGCGTCCTGAAGGGCAACCTGAACGCGGCGACCGACAGGGAGATCGCCAGCGTCCTTCGCGACCTCGGTTTCCGGAAGCGCATCCAGAGCGTGGCCACCGTTCGGCGGCGCGTCTGGGTGGTGCCGGAGGCGCTGCGCACCGCGCCCGAGGAGCGAGCGCCCGCGCGCGTCATCACGGGAGCCCAATTCGCCGATGAATGAAGCTACTGATGGGGCTCGCCCGTCCCATTGAGGGCGAGCCCTATAGCGGAAGAACCAATTCACCGTGGATGCAACATTCACCGCAGTCCATCCATTTATCCCCAGATATCAACAGGGAGCGCCTCGGTTGCGCCTAGCTAGCAAGTCTCTGCGGCACTGCCTCATGCGAGGCAGGCACAGCACCACGCTCCAAATCATGTAGCGCAACCGGCCCGAGTCGGCGCCTCAGTTCCTGCTCACACTCGTCAATCTTCTTCACATCGTCCTCAAACAATCTCTTCCAGGCATCTGGCACTGAGCCCGCGTGATTAAGCTCCATGACATACATTGACTCATCAACAATAACATCCGCCCGGACCTTCCAGAGCCGCTCAACAGGTTCGATTAGTGATTTTTCAAAGTGCAAATCAGCCAAAGCCCAAGCATCAAGGAGCGCATTGGCGGCCTCATACATGATGCGCCGCTGTGAAGTTTTGGCCGCCAAATAACTGTCTCCCTTCGACATCTTCTCTCGCTCTGCTCTATTCGCCTCATCCCTACTCACCACGACTGAAGGATCCGTCATGCCGCGAAGGGCTAGCAACAATCTGAAGGAAGCCGACCAAACTGTCTCGGCAACCTCTGCACGACGCTCTGCTCTTTTTGTGTGCCTGATTCTTTCCAGCTCTCTTGGGATGGCTTGCTTGAAGCCCCACACCGCAACAGCAAACGCCGCAACAGAGAACACTCCACCAAGGAACGAACCCAAATTCGACAACGCCTGAAGCAATGCAGCCAGATTTGAGACATCTGAAGTTTGCAAGTCAAATCCCCCTTTATGCATTGAGCCAGCTGACCAGCCTAGCTTGGCGGCCAGCGACAACACCATACCCCTTAGGGGGAGGCAGGCATACCTACTACGGGCCCCATCCCAAGGCAGAAGATCGCAAAGACACAGCCACCGCTGAAAATTGCCCCCATTGAATGGGGGGTGAGCCCCGCCCGCGAAGCACCGGAGTCCCACGCCATTGAAGGCGGCGTCCTTCGACACCTGTCCGTCTCGCAGTTGCGGAAGTTCGCCCTCTGCGAGCGCGCGTGGTTCTTCGCCAAAGTCCTCCGGCTGCCTGAGCGGCCCCTCAAGGCCCGGGAGCTTGGCACCGCAGTCCACGCCCAGCTTGAGCATTTTCTGCGCACGGGCCAGGACGTGCTGGGCCCCTTCGCGGCGGCCGGCAAGCACCTCCTGCCCGCGCCAGGGGCGGCTCTCCTCGTAGAGGAGCACTTCGGCCAACCCTCCCCGCTCTTCGCGGATGGCATCCCGCTCACCGGCTACATCGACCTCGTCAATCCGCGACGCCTCACCGAGGGCGTACTGCGCGTCACGGACCACAAGACGACGAAGTCCATCGCCAGCTACGCCGCCGCGCCCGAGCAGCTCGCCTCTGCCGCCCACGACGCCGGCATCCAGATGGTGGGCTACGGCTACTGGGCCGTTCTCGCCGCTGAGCGCTTCCCGGGACTGAAGCAGCTGGAGCTGGAGCACCTCTACTTCCAAACCCACGGCGCGAAGCTCGCCCGCTCCGTCGTCACCACCGTCAGCGTCGAGCACATCCGCGACGAGTGGCACACGCACGTCGAGCCGCTGGCGCGCCGCATGCGCGACGTCGCGCGGACCACGTCCCCCAGCCAGGTCAAACCCACTTGGAGCGCCTGCCAGAAATACGGCGGGTGCTCCTTCCAGGCGCAGTGCCTCAACTCGCAGTCGCAAGGAAGCAAGACCATGGCCCTGATGGATCGCATCCTGAAGCCCCAGACTCCGCCCGTGCAGCCCGCCGCGTCCGCGCCTGTGGTGGCTCCCACGCCGCCCGCGCTCGCCCAGGCCGCTCCAAAGCTGGAGCTGGCGGCGGTGCTGCCTCCGGACGCGCCCAAGAGCAATCCGGCGCTGGCTTCCATCCCCGCGCCCGAGACGCCCGCTCCGGTGGCCAGCGACGAGGCCCCGCGCCGCAAGCGCCGGACGAAGGCGGAGATGGAGGCCGCCCGCGCCGGCGCCCCCACGCAGCCCGCCGAGGCCAGCCTGTCCCTCTTCGTGGACTGCGTGCCCAACTGCCCCGTCGAGCCACTCGCCGGCTACGTGGGCCGCATGGTGGCGAGGATTGAGCAGGAGTGCGGCGTCGTGGACATCCGCGTCGCCCCCAACGACTCGCCCCTGGCCTATGGGAAGTGGAAGGGCGTCCTGGCCGCCACCATCCGCGCTGAGCCCCCCGAACCCGGCACCTACGCCGCCCTGGGCGTGGCCGGCAGCGAGCTGATGCAGGTCGCGGTGGAGGCCCTGGAGCCGCTGTGCGGCACGGGGCACTTCGTCCGGGGTGTCCGGTAGCGAGGGCCGCCCGTGAAGCTCCTCCAGCGCCTTGGCGTGACCCAGCCGCCGTCCCCGCCTCCGGGCGACGTGCCCCAGGTCGCCGAGAACTACTCGCGCACCGGCCGCTCGCCCGTGGGCTGGTCCTCGGACCTGGCCCGCATCCTCACCCTACCCCGCCGCGACCTGGCCGCGTCCTACACGGCAGCGGGCGTCGAGGCGCTGGAGGCCCAGCTGCGCGCCCCTGCAGGCCCCTGTGGCTGCGCGGCCATGTCCCCTGCCCGTCCATGCCCCACGCGGCTGCGGCGCGTCCAGGCCCTGGCGCTGCTGGAGGCGTCCCGCGTGGGCGGGCTGCTGGGCCCCATCGGCACGGGCCACGGCAAGGAGCTGACCACCTTCCTCATGCCCATGGTGATGCCGGCCTGCCGCGTGGCCTGCCTCTTCATCCCCGCCAACCTGCTGCCCCAGTTCACGGCGGAGTGGGACTACTACGGCGCGCACTGGCGCTTGCCCAACCTCGCGGGCGGACGCTGGTTCCGGCCTGGGCTGCCGGTGCTGCACGTCATCACCTACAACAAGCTCTCCAGCCAGGAGGCCACGGACCTGCTGGAGCGCATCCGCCCGGACCTCGTCATCCTCAACGAGGCACACAACCTCAAGGACCCGAAGGCCTCGCGCACCGGGCGATTCCTCCGCTATTTCGAGAAGCGTCCGGAGACGCGGCTCGTGGCCCTGTCCGGCACTTTCGCGTCCAAGAGCATCAAGGACTACGCGCACCTGTCGCGGCTGGCGCTACGCGAGGGCTCGCCATTGCCGCTGGCCCACCACGTTGTGGAGGAATGGGGCACCGCTCTGGACCCGGGCAAGGTGATTGCCCCACCTGGCGCGCTGGAACGGCTGTGCGAGCCCGAGGAGCACGTACGCGAAGGTTTCCGGCGCCGCCGCAACGACACGCGCGGCGTTGTCGCCACGGACGAGAGTGCCCTGGACAAGCCCCTCATCATCCGCCCGCGCTACCCGGGGCCGGTGCCCGCCGAGTTGCTGGCGCTCATCGAGCTGGCGCACGGTGGCGAGCGTCCGGATGGGGAGCAGTTCCAGGAGCAGCTCCAGGCCATGGCCTGCGCCCGGCAGCTATCAGCCGGCTTCTACCATCGCTGGCGCTACCCCAGGGGCGAGCCTCCAGAGCTGATCGAGGAGTGGTTCGCGAAGCGGAAGGCCTGGAACAAGGAGGTGTGGGAGGAGCTGAAGGGTGAGCGGCGCGAGCACCTGGACTCGCCAGGGCTGCTCACCAAGGCCGCCATTCGCGCACACATGGTGCCGCCCTACGAGGGCGACATGCCGGTGTGGCAGGCGGCAACGTGGCTGGACTGGGCGGAGATTCACGACGCGGTGCAGCCCGAGCCCCAGGCCGTGTGGGTGTCGGACTTCCTCGTGCAGGACGCGGCGGAGTGGGCACGGACCCAGGTGGGTATCGTTTGGGTGGAGTTCCCGGAGCTGGGGGAACGGATCGCTCGGGCTGCTGGCGTTCCGTTCTACGGCGGGGGCCAGACCGCATCCGAAGCCATCCTCCAGGAGAGCGGGCGGCGCTCCATCGTTGCGAGCATCAAGGCCCACGCGACAGGGAAGAACCTCCAGCAGTTCTGCCGCAACCTCGTGGTGACGCCTCCCTCGGACGGCGCCCTCTGGGAACAGCTCCTCGCGCGCACGCATCGACCTGGGCAACAGGCTGCGTGTGTCGAGGTGGAGGTGTGCCTCCACACGCAGGACTACGCGGCAGCATTCACGACGGCGCAAGAGCGGGCGCTGTTCATCCAACAGACGGACGGGCAGCCGCAAAAGCTTCTTATGGGGACAAACTTGTTGCCCCGGCCCGTTTGTTGTCCTCCATTGTCTTAGACTAGACTGCTCACAAAAGAGCCCCCCACAGGAGCAAGAAAGCGCCGTGTCAGCCGACAGCAATTCGAACCGTGTTTTCCGCCCGCCCTACCCTGGACAACAAGTCACAAACAATGACCGAACATACTACATGGGACAAGCAGTAGGACAAGGACACTTCGGAAGTGTCTATGAATGCATTGACGACTGGGGCAACCATCTTGCAGCAAAAATAATCACTCCCAAGAAGGAGTCCTACGAAGAGGTTAAACGGCGATGGATGCATGAGGCAAAGAACCTAATCCTTATGAGGCATCCAAACATAACCTATGTCTACGACGTATTCGAATACAACGACACTTTCTACATTATAATGGAGCGCTGTGCGCTAACTCTGAAGAACCTCATGGATGGAGCCAATTTCAACGGGCATCTATGGATTCTCCCAATCGCCAGATGCATCCTACAGGGAGTCGATTTCATTCATGATCAGGGGTATGCGCACAAGGACCTTCATTACCAGAACATCTTCATCTCGTTCATTCCGGACGAGGTAGTAAAATCAAGCCAACCCGCAACCGTATTCAAGGTTGGTGATCTCGGAATCAGCCGCCTTGAGGACGAAATAGACCAAGTAAACACCGTTCTTGCGGACTGGATGCGGCCTCCCGAGGCCCTTGATCCTCTCCAGTTTGGAACCATCAGCCGATTGGTCGACATCTACCACGCAGGCTTGTTGTTTCTGACCATCCTCCAAGGCCGTGTGCTTAGCTTTACGCGCGAAGAAGTTCTAGCGGGGGCTCCTCGCATAATGGCTGAATCCCTTGCATCCCCCTATGGACCCGCCATTGCGAAAGCACTTCGGCGCCACACCCAAAAGCGGACACAAACTGCCCTTGAATTCTGGCGCGACCTCAACAACATCGCCCAGGTCACCAGAAGCGATCCGCTAGCCCACTCTGCCTTCAGTCAATCAAGTAGAAAATAGGCCGGCATTCATTGTCGCTTTATTGAAACCCTAGCGCCGGCCCGTTCACCGTCAGGCCACGCCCAGAAATTGCCCCCATTGAAGCAGGTGAGGACGTCCTTCCGACGTCCCACTCAATGGGAGCAACGAGAGATGAGCAACGCAGCACTTTCGCGAATCGTCAGCGCCCAGGCGGCGCTGGGCGCGCAGTACCTCAAGGCTGGCCGCTACCGCTTGGAGGTGCAGTCCATCCGCACCAAGGACGGCTTCAAGGGTCTGTCCGCCATCGCTGAGCTGAAGGTCGTGTCCGCCGAGCGGACGCAACCCGCCAGCGAGCCCAGCCGCATCGGCATTGTGGCCTCCTACGTGGAGAACCTCTCCGACGCGAAGAAGAACGGCGGCGGACGCTTCAAGGCCTTCGTCATGGCCCTGGTCGGCGCCGAGGAGCAGGAGCTGTCCCTGGAGCAGCTCGCCAAGTTCACGGGCGACAAGCAGGCCGGGGCCTTCCTCCTCATCGACTGCGAGGTCTTCCCCAAGACGCTGCCCGAGAAGGACGGTAAGCCAGGGAAGGTCATCGAGGGCTACCGCTGGAGCACCGTCAGCCCCACGGACGACGAGTTGGCGGCGATTGAGGCGAAGCGCGCCGAGGCGAAGCTGCCGGCTCTCGCCGCCGCCCTGGCCTGAGCAGTCCCCTCCCCCAACGCTGCTGAGTACCTGGCGCGACTCCCCTACCGCCACGGCTGGCCCACGACACGGGCCTCTTCGTGTTGTGCCCACCTCCCTCTTCAGCTTCGACACCGAGACGCACCTGATTCAACCCGGGCTCCTCGCACCGCCGCTCGTCTGCGCCTCTCTCGCGCATGCGGAACCGGGCAGCGAGCGCCTTCTCTCCACAGCCCAGGCGCGTGACTGGTTCCGAGATGCTCTCTCCTCCCCGAGCATCCACCTGACGGGCGCCAACCTCTCCTACGACCTGGGCGTGATGTGCGCGGATGATGCGCGGCTCGTGGACGCCGTCTTCGACGCGGCGGAGGCTGGTCGCCTGCACGACGTCGCCATCCGCGAGGCCCTCATCGACATCGCCCGAGGGCTGCACGGCGTGGACCCGGAGACGGGCCGCCAGCTGGGCGACGACGAGGGCGCCCGCTATCCGCTCTCCCTGCTGGTGAAGCGCCACCTGGGGCTCGACATCAGCGCGGAGAAGAAAGCTCCGGATGCATGGCGCCTGCGCTACGCGGAACTCGAAGGCGTGCTGGTGGAGCAGTGGCCCACCGCCGCCGTGGCCTATCCGAAGCGGGACGCCCGCTTCACCCTGGACGTCCACCTCGCCCAGGAACGCGTCGCGGCCACGGTTCCCAACGGCGGCAACCTCCACGCGGAGGCCGACCAGGTCCGCGCCGCGCTGGCCCTGCACTTCGCTTCCATCTGGGGCCTGCGCACCGATGGCACACGCGTCGCGGATCTACGGCAGCGAGTGGAGGCGGAGTGGAGCGCCAACCGCGCCCGCTTCCTCGCGGCGGGCATCTTCCGGCCCGACGGTTCCAAGGACTCGAAGCGCCTCTCCGCGCTCGTCTCCGCCGCCTACAACGGCATGCCGCCCGTCACCTCGCCCTCGGAGCGATTCCCGGACGGACAGGTTGCCACCGACAGAGACACGCTCCTCGATTCGGGCGACCAGCTGCTGGAGGAGCTGGGCAAGGCCGGCAAGGTGGACAAGTACCGCTCCACCTACCTGGGCAAGCTGGAGGCTGGCGTCGCGGTGCCGCTCAACCCGCGCTTCAACGTCCTCGTCTCCACGACGCGCGTCTCTAGCGACTACCAGCAGCTTCCCCAGAAAGGCGGCGTCCGCGAGTGCCACGAGGCCCGCCCAGGCTTCGTTTACTGCTCCGTGGACTACGCGGGCTTGGAGCTGCGCACCATGGCCCAGCGAGCCATCTGGGACGTGGGCTGGTCGCGGATGGCGGAGGCGCTGCTCGCCAAGGAAGACGTCCACACGTCCGCCGCCGCGACCTTCCTGGGCGAGAGCTACGCCGCCCTGCTGCCGCGAGTGAAGGCGAAGGAGGCCATGCCCACGTCCTTCCGTGCGCTCGCCAAGGTCTTCAATTTCGGCAAGGGCGGGGGCATGGGCGCGGGTGCCATGGCCTACCACGCGCGCGCGAAGGACGACGTCCGCTTCTGCCTGTTGGCCAAGTTGGCGGAGGCGTGCGGCGTCGAGCGCGTGCCGGTGCGCGTCCAGGGCAAGGTGAAGATGGTCTGCGCCACGTGCGTTGAAGTCTCCCAGCGCTACGGCGACAGGTGGCTGGACGCGTGGCCCGAGCAGCGGGAGCTGTTCTCGCGCGCCAGCCGCCTCACCTACGGCGGGCAGCTGGTGGACGTGCTCATTCCCGGGGCCAACATCCTCCGGGGCGGGTGCGGCTACACGCAGTGGCTCAACACGCCTTTTCAGGCCCTCGGTGCCGTCGGGGCGAAGCTGGCCACCTGGCGCGTTGCCCGCGAGATGTACACGGCCCGGCGCTCCCCACTCTGGGGCTCGCGGCTCGTCCTCATGGTGCACGACGAGCTGGTGGCGGAGCTGCGCGCGGACTGCCCCAACCGACTGCACGACGCCGCCGAGCGCATGGCTCACATCATGCGGCAGGCCATGCGCGAGACGACGCCGGACCTTGCCGATGCCATCGAGGCGGAGCCCGCCCTCTCGCGGGCGCTGTCGAAGGACGCGGCCACGGTGCGCGACCCCTTCGGCCGACTATTGGTGTGGAAGGCCAGCAGCAACCAAGCGCTACCTTGAAAGTTCCCTCGCAATAAACAAAGGGTAGCCAAGCAAATCATTCGTCCGATAGTTGACACCCGAGAGCGAAAAACACTGCTCATCCGTAAAATATCTCTTCAAGTACAAAGAAGAAATCTTCCGCACTTCACCTGTCGACATTGCACCACAATCAATCAGCTTTTTAACGGGGTGAAGAAATGTTCCCCTCCCAAGCGCCTCCTCTCCCATTGACGAAAGCCGATAAATTACTCCTCCATCAATGAAGTTCTTGATCATCTGAAGTGCGGAACAACCCGACACCAAGGAACCATTGTATTTCTCGTCGAACCAAGTCTCCGTCAGATAAAGAAAACAACCCGTCCAGTCGTAGGGACCAAGGCTCAACTCATTCTCGGCTGGCTCTGCGATCCACACGGCCAACTCATTCAACCCCGGCAGATTCTCAAGCGCCGCCTTAGGGAAGACGAGCCTGATTGCGTTTATCTCCTCGAAAACAAACGGCCGATCCCGCTCTCGGTCAGGACACTGCTGAGGACGATGCTTAGCCACGAGATTCCGCTCTTGCAGAATCTCCATTAACATATCAATCTGCTCGTATGCCGTCGGCAAAGTGTCGCACGTCTCCTCAACCCACTCGAACTTTGGGACTGCTCCTGAGAGCCCCAAGGTCCTCCTCCTTCTGGGCCGCCGTGAACGCAGGTCCGAGAACTGTCCAAAGATCATTTCAACGCGCCGACGATCAATGAAAATATAGTCTCGCATTTAGGTCCAAATTGCATGAGT
Organism: Corallococcus sp. AB032C; assembly: GCF_003668935.1. NCBI lineage: Bacteria > Pseudomonadati > Myxococcota > Myxococcia > Myxococcales > Myxococcaceae > Corallococcus > Corallococcus sp. AB032C. The sequence goes on from NZ_RAWP01000045.1 coordinate 57,283, forward strand.
CTACTTCGAGTTGGCCGCGTGTTGGAAGTGCCCCCATTCCAACAAGGTGACATCCAATCCAACTGTCAACGACGGCAAGCCCTGCACGAGGCTTGTATCCATTGACCCAGGGCTCCGGCACTGCGGAGTAGCCCTCTTCGACGTTCCCTCAGCCTCCCTTCTCTGCGCAGGGTTGCCGAAGAACCCCGAGCCCGCCCACGCGGCGCGGTCCCTGCCCTCCTGGGCGGCCATGGCCGGCGCCGTCCAGGCATGGCTCTGCCCACGCGTCCAGGACGAGCCCTTGCAACTCGTCATCGAGCTGCCCCGCGTCTACGCCGCCGCACACCAGCGGGGCGACCAGAACGACCTCATCCAGCTTGCCGGCGTCGTCGGCACGCTCAGCGGAGCACTGGCGCCCGTCACGGAACGACGGAGCGTCTTCCCACGGGACTGGAAGGGCACTCTCGACGCGGACGCGTTCATCGAGCGCATCAAACAGCGCCTGGACTCCGCCGAACACCTTCGCGTCGAACTGCCAGCCGCAAAGGACCTCCACCATAACGTCTGGGACGCCATCGGCATCGGGCTCCACGCCCTTGGCCGTCTCGCGCCTCGCCGCGTCTTTCCGAGGTGACCATGGCCACGCAACCAACCGGCCCTGGACTCGATGGCCCCGCCGTAACCGTGGAGCGCGCGGCGGAGTTGCTCCAATGCAAGCGCACCCGTGTCTTCGAGTTACTCGCAGAGGGACGCCTGAATCGCGCTCCCAAGTTCGGGCGAAAAACCACGGTTCGCCTCGACTCCATCCTCGCGTGCCTTGAAGCCCCCCGGGCAACTCCAGGGGGTGGCACTCGGGGCCCTCGTAGGCAGGCTCAGGCCACCGACTTCTCGTTGGACGCGTTCAAGTCCGCCGTGCGCAAGGCAATGGACGGGTCCTCGTGATGAACGAGCTTGAGCGGAAGCACAATCATCGGAGGGACCTGGACGCTCTTGTAGAACGTCCGCGTCGTCTTGGTGCTCTTGTGCCCCATGACAGCAGCAACTTCCTCAACGGGAAGCCCCTGCTTTGTGGGCCGCACCAGGACACCGTACTCGGAAGCCCAGTTCGAAAAGCTGTGGCGTAGTTCCCCGGGCTCAATGACCCGGATCTTCTCCTTCTCCTCGTCGGACTCGCACTTCTCACGGAGACGATTCGCTGCTCGCTTGAGCATCACGAGAGCGGGCGCGCGGGTAAGCGGCTTCTTCCGGGCCTGGAGCCTTATGGCGGCTGCGAAGGTCTGCGCGTCGAGGCTGATGACGTGGTGATCCCCTCGCTTGTGGAAGAAGGTGACAGTGCCCTTAATGCCACACGGGTCGTCCACCTCCTTCAGGAGGGCCTCGCCCTTCGCCACACGGGCAATCTCGGAGTCGTGCATCGCGGCCTTTGCCCGCATGCAGATTGTGTCGCGAAGGAGCTGGCTCGGAATCTCGCCATAGACGGACTCCACCTCCTTCATGGTGTATCCCTTGGCTCGAACGCTCTTCTCAGGCTTCGCCTGGGGCACCATCAGGTCCAATGTGGGGTCGTTGCTCCGATGCAGCTTCCCGTCCTGGCGCAACCACTTCGTGAACGCCTTCAGCGCAACGATCCGGTGATGCTCAGCTGTCTTCCATCCCTTGAGGAGCTTCCGCAGCTCCGCGAGCGTCACCTCCCGTAGGTCACGGCCAGCGAGCGCGACTCCCCAGTGGGCTAGGTAGTTCCCAAGGATGTGCTCGACGTATTCCTCCGTGAGCCCCTCTTTCCGCGCATGGGTGAGGAAATCTCTCTGGACGTCCGGAGTCAGCACCACTGCCTCGGATGCAGCCCGCACAGCTGCCTCAGCTGCGCTCAGGGCAGCTTGCTTGCGCGTCTTGTAGGCCAGTGGATCCCTCTCGAAGAGGGCAAGCTCCGCGAGGGCTTCACGCTCACTCGCGACACTGAGGGTGAGAACTCTGCGTACCCCTGCGATGCGGCGCTCAATCACCCACACGCGGCGCCCATCCACCTCACGAACGCGTCCACCATCCCACTTGCCGACCCACTTGGCGCCCATTCGTCCTCCATGGCGTTACCATGACGTTACCGAGGCATATACCATCCAGTCTATCACTCTTGAAGCAATAGTCCTTTCAAGCCGGTAACACGGGTTCGAATCCCGTCGGGGACACTGAAGGACCAAGGCCGGAAGCCGCTGAGACCCAGCGGTTTCCGGCCTCGGTCTTTTCTGGCCCCGAAGCGTCTCCAGCCTCTGGATGGCGCGGTGTCTCTCCCGTTGCGGTTCGTCAGGGGCGGAGCGTGCGCTTCAGCAGCGCCAGGTCCGAGAAGTATTTGACGTCATCCCAATTGCCAGACAGCGCGGAGTTGTCTGCCCCCGCCGAGAGCCTTGACAGCCACCCGCCGTTGTCGAGCTTCTCGATGGGGAGCATCCGATAGCCCGCCTGCTGCTGCTGCCGGACAGGCGGGACCTCCGGATGTCGAACAGGAGGGCTGGGCGTCTCCCCCACGTCCGGCCCTGGGGCCATGCTCCGCGCAGACGCCGAGCGCGCAGAAGCCGAGCGCGCAGAAGCGGCACGTGTCACGAGCCCACTGGCCAATCAGAGCCCCACTTCGATGCGCCGGGTCATGGCAGATCCCCAGATCACAGACAGAATGTACATATGGCATCCCAGGATACCCCCATTGGAGCCTGCCCACGCCCCTGGGGCTGGAGCGCAGCTCAGCAATGCTTCTTGATGAGGGCCTTACAGGCGGTGACCGCTTCGTCCATGGTGCAGTGGGTCTGCGCGCAGTTCGGCCGGCCCGTTTTCGGGTCCTTGCAGTACTCCAGCACGACCCAACAGGACGCGCCCATGGAGGACACATCCCCGGACTGAGCCATATCTGGCTCCGAGCGATGCTTGATGACCATTTCGGTGCCATCCTCCGTGGTGACAATCTGGCCCTGCTCCGCCAGACCGTCGACCTCCGCTCCACAGCCCACGAGCGGAATCACAGCCAGCATCATTCCTACGAGCAGCTTCTTCATGGTCGGTCCTTTGGGACGAGCAGACGCCGCGTCGGCGTCACCGGGCCGGGGAGCGCCCGGCCATCAGCGCCTTGAGTAAAGCACAACGAGCAGTGACGCCCCTCGTCATGTCCAGCGGAGATCGTGAAGCGGATCATCTCGCCGGAGTTCGCACTGGACTTCGTCTGGGGGAGAAGCAGGTGCACGTACGCACTCGACCGGGCTGGCATCCAGCGGGACGGGGATCTCAACCCGCATGCGCACTACGCCCCTATAGAAGAGTGCTGCCTATGATGAGGCGTGACGAGCCAACCCTGAAGCATCCCCTCATCTGAATCAGATAAGTCCAAAGGCCTCTCGGAAAACAGCGAGCTCGCGGACGAGTTGCCCGAATCGCTCCACCAACGGGCGAAGTCGTTCATCGCTCATGCGCGGCATGGCCATGAAATAGTAGGCGCCTTGGGTGAACAGCGAGTGCGTACGCCGCTTCACCGTATTCACTCTCAAATGCTTGTCGTAACCCAGCGCCTCGCCCGCTGCGCCCAGCAGCGTCAGTAGTACCTGGGCCAGGGCGCTGATGAGCAGCAACCTGTCTCGGCGCTCCGGCGTCTTCACGCGCACCTGCTTCAGTCCCATGCCGAACTTGAGGTCCTTCACGTCCCGGAACGTCTCCTCGATGGTGAACCTCCGAGCATAGACGTCCAGCACCTGCTGTGCCGTGGCTTCCGTGAGGCTGGTGGCCAGGCACCAGGAGTCCTTCATGCCCTTGCGTTTCACACACACCACGGCCCCCACCTGCGCCATGGCTGCGGTGACGACGCGTGCGCCTCGGAGCACCTTCGCGCGTCCGCCTTCGGGGACCCACTCGGCCCCCGGCTTTGTCTCCGCGTCCTCGGACGTGACGAGCACGTCCGCACGGAAGCGAACCACGTACTCGAAGCCCAATTGCCTCAGCAGCGCGTAGAACTTCGCATCCGCGAAGCCCCGGTCCGCCACCACCGTCACCTTCACCTCCGAGGCAATCACCTCGCGCAGTCGCTGAAGCGTCTGGTCCTCCACCAGTTGCCGGTTGCCCGCGGAGGCGGACTTCACCAGCGTCGTCCACAAGAGCGGCGTGGCCCGCCCATGCTGGGTGATGAGGCTCGCCACGAGCGTCTCCTGGTCGTCCTGCTCGAAGTCCGTCCAGTCCAGCGCGATGACGGCCTCGGTCCGCTCCGCCAGCACGAAGGGCACCCAGGCCGCGAAGAGCCTCCACACGTCGAAGCCCCCATTCGAAAGCAGTCGGTCCACCTGCTTCACCGCGTGCTTGGACGTGACGTCCTCTCCACGAGCCCACGCCATGGCCTTGCCGATGGCCGCCACCGACAGGCTCGCCGCCTGCACCGCCCCCAGCGTCGCGTGTGACAGGGACAGGATTCGTTTGACGTGCAGGTCGTCCTCGAACACTTCCGTCAGGAACGCCCGCACCTGCTCTGCGTCAATGGCCACCTTGCGCCTCATGGTGGATGCACTCTTTGCCCGACTGCCAGCTCCGCCGCACTCAGCTACCGAGCGAGCGTATGCTGATCAACTCGCTAAATGAGGGGATCCTTCAGCTCGTGCCCGGCACACCCTGAAGACTGGCGATCCAGCTATTCCGTCTTCGCCTCCTGTTGGAAACGACGCGGAGGACTCGCTGTAGTCGTAGCTCAAGCGGGTACCGGACGTCGTCCATTCGGCTCTTGAGAGCTCCATTGATTGATGGGAAGTTCACCAGACCGCAGCCGTCTCGGCGGGAAACCTTCATGGGGGTCGTCGTGGCTTACTCGGCAGAAATCAGCAGAAGCAACCCGACGTGCTTGCTGTTCTTGGTAGACCAGTCGGGATCAATGGCTGACCCGTTCGGTGGCAGCGGTGAATCGCAAAAGAAGAAGGCTGATGGCGTTGCAGATGCAACAAACCGACTCCTTCAGAACCTGGTCATCAAGTGCGCAAAGGAGGAGGGCATCCGCGACTATTTTCACGTCGGCGTCCTCGGTTACGGAGCCAGCGTCGGTTCCGCGTTCAGCGGTTCGCTCGCGGGTCGTGACACGGTGCTTATCAGCGAGGTCGGAAACTCGCCCGCTCGGATCGACGAGCGCACCCGCGAGCGCGATGATGGCGCGGGCGGCATTCTGAAGGAGAAGATCAGGTTCCCGATCTGGTTCGAGCCAGTCGCGAATGGCGGTACGCCGATGTGTCAGGCAATCACGCGCGCCAAGGAAATTCTGGAAGGATGGCTGCGCCAACACCCCGATGCATTTCCTCCCATCGTCGTGAATATCACCGACGGGGAAGCAACCGACGGCGACCCCACCGCCGTCGCCGAAGCTCTTCGAAAGCTCCGAAGCAGCGACGGAGAGGTTCTCTTCCTTAACGTGCATCTCTCCTCAAGGAGGAGCACGCCGATCGAATTCCCGGACACCGAGGTGATGCTCCCTGACCAGTTCGCCAAGCTGCTCTTTCAAATGTCGAGCCAACTCACGCCGGGAATGCGCACCACCGCCGAGCAGGAGGGTATCAAGACCTCCGATGGTACTCGTGGCTTCGTCTTCAACGCGGACATGGTGGCCGTCATCAAGTTCCTGAACATCGGCACGCGGCCCAGCAACCTGCGGTAGGTGACGCATGGAAGTGGAGATCAACGAAGAAGTCTTTTGGGTGCAGAAGGCCGGAAGTTCGGTCGCCGAGTACGAGGACTCGTTTTCTTCGAAGGGACCGGCGCGCAAAACCGGCGATTCCTTTCGCTTCGCAATCTCTGACGGAGCCACTGAGAGTTCGTTTTCAGGCGTGTGGGCACGACTGCTCGTGTCGTTGTTCTTCGAGTCCAACGACACCATGGATGTGCCAAGCCTATTGGCTAGCGCACGCCCTCGATGGGCCGCCGAGGTCGGGAGGAAAGAGCTTCCATGGTACGCGGCAGTCAAGGCCCAGGATGGGGCGTTCGCGTCGTTCCTAAGCCTGCACCTTCGGACTGGTCGCGATGGGCAAGAGCACTCGACATGGCGCGCCCAAGCAGTCGGAGACTCTTGTCTCGTGCAAGTGCGAGCTGAACGCGTCGTGTTTCGCTTCCCACTAGAGCATTCATCTGAGTTCGGCTCATCACCCTTCTTGCTTCCGAGCAACCTGGGCGACTCGGTAGCTATCGAAGAGCACCTTCGCATCGCAGAAGGCACCTGCGAGCCAAGCGATACGCTGTACCTGATGACCGACGCCCTTGCTTGTTGGTTCATGGCAGAGGACGAAGCAGGACGCGCTCCTTGGCGTGTCCTCCGAGACCTGAACACGAAGGACCAAGCCGAGGCCTTCGACGCAATGATTGCGCGACTGCGCAGGGAAGGCACGCTCAAGAACGACGACTCGACCTTGATGCGGATTGACGTTTTCTAACGGAGCGTCAATGTCCCTTCCTACCGATAGCGAGTACCAAGAGGCTGTTCAGAATCCAAGCCAAGTATTCAGCGACCCGGATTTGAAATCCGGGCAGCCCGAACTCACCAGTCCGGCACTTCCATTCCCTAAAGCAAGGTCCGGGAACTTTGCGACCGTATACCGGCTGAACTGCGGCACGCAGTCATGGGCAGTACGTTGCTTCACACGTTCGATCCACCCCGACCAGAAGCGGCGTTACGCGGAAATAAGCAGGCACCTCGAAGGAACCAAGCTGCGCTACGCGGTGGGCTTCACACTCATCGAAAAGGGCATTCAGGTACGGGGCCAGTGGTTGCCCATCCTGAAGATGGAGTGGCTTAACGGCGAGTCTCTTGGGTCGCACATTGAACGAAACCTGCGCTCCCCGAAGGCGTTGCTTGCACTGGCGACCAAGTGGGTCGAAATGACTCGGGCACTGCGCCAGTCCGGAATCGCCCACGGAGACCTTCAACACGGGAACGTCCTCATCGTCGGCGGTGAACTGCGTCTTATCGACTATGACGGAATGTTCGTGCCTTCGTTGGCAGGCTCCACGAGTTACGAGCGCGGACACGACAACTACCAACACCCTAAGCGAGGTGACCTCTTTGGCCCGGACCTCGACAACTTCTCCGCATGGGTGGTTCTCATTTCCATCTTGGCGCTCGCAAGCCAGCCGCAGCTCTGGGACCAATTCAAAGGCGGCGACGACTGCCTGCTCTTTCGTAAGCGCGACTTCTCCGAGCCTGAGAAATCGAAGGTACTGCTCGCGCTCCTGAACTCCCGAGAGCAAAGTGTTCGATCGCTCACCGCGCTCTTCAAGACTTTGCTCTCTCTTCCTGCCGGTCAGGTTCCCCCACTTGACGGCAATCTGCTTCAGACCGCACCGCCAACATCTCAGTCGAGTGCCATTCCAAGTTGGGTGGGTGATCATAAGTCCGCCCATGCACCAAGGTTGCCAACTGCTCCCTCATCGCAGACCCCAGCCGACGCTCCTGCTTCTTGGGTCCTCGACTTCGTTGAGCCCCCCACGAAAGCGTCAGCTCAATTCGTTGGGAGCAAGGCCAGTGAACAGGTAATAACGGCCTATAGTGTCATTTTCGCGCTCGTGGTCGGAATCGGAGTCTTGGGTGGGGCGCTACCTGCACTAGCGCTCTTCTCTGTTCCATTCGTCGCGCTCTTTATTGTGCTTTTTCTTCTCTTTCAGCATCATCGAGAGCCAGCCGCCCAAGCTCGTTCACAGGCACGCCGCAATCTTCATGAAGCAAAAAAAGACGCGCACAAGGGTGAATCACTCGTTGCGTCGCTCGCGAATGAATTAAGGCACGTGAAGAGTGAGTTCACAGTAGTGAGCGAGCAACATCGCAAGGCCGAAGAGACAATCCAGAAGAGGAAAGCCAAGGAACTGGAGCGACATAACACAAAGCACCAGTCAGAGCGGGCGCAGATTACGCAGGAACAGCGAGCCGTGGACCTCTTTGAGAGTGACCGACTCGGGATCATCCAAAGGGATTCAGGCGCACGAATCTCTGGCCTGCAGCAGCGGATCGCAGAAGTAACGCTCAGCGAACAATCGGAAATGAACGATGCGCTGCAGGCCTTGCAAAAGCAGTTCATCTCCACCGCGCTGCATCGAGCAACGCTAGGTAATGCAGACATCCCGGGCGTCAAGGCTGCACTAAAATACAAATTGGACATGGCGGGGTTCTACACGGCCGCGAGCATTTCGTCGCCGCACGCGGTGCAACACGTGCACGGCATCGGTCCTGCCAGAGCGCATGCGCTCTGGATTTGGCGCCAAGCAGTCGAGCGCCAGGCTCGCTCCATGATGCCCACGAAGCTAGATGGGAGCGCCACCCAGAACATCCGCGGCAAGTACGCCAAGCTCCATGCTGATTTGGAGCTTGAGCTTGACCGCATGTGGCAAAAGAACGCTGATGAGATCAATTCTGTCCGAGTTCAGGTAGCGCGCGAGCGAGAGCGCCTTGCTGTGCTCGAACGCCAAGCCGACGGGAGCTTGAAAGCCGCCGACTTGGCAGTACGGGATCGATTCGCGCCCGAATTCGTTCAGGCCCAGAAGGAGTTGGACGCAGCCTCCTCAATTGCACACAAGGCCATCAGCCAAATTGAGAGCAAGCTACAGGCAGCTCGCGCCGAAGCCTTTCGCCTTCAGTATCGCCGAGAGATAATGCGTAAAGATTTATCATCATACGATCCCGTGCGCTTTGGGAAGTACATGCGGCGACTGGTCGCCCGCTGACGGGCCCCTGAACACCTGGGTGAGCTACTTCGACTCATTCTACGTCACGAAATGGACGCCCAGACCCCTCACCATTCGGCTCAAGATCGAGGTGCACGCCGGCAACGTGGCGAGCGTCTTTGTCAGCAGCCAGTTCGTCTACCAGCAACCCTGGGGCGGAGGAACTGGAGCGATGCGCTTCTGGCAAATCACAATTGCTGACAACTCGAAAGCACCACAACAAACCTACACTGCACTTGTTCCAGATGATATCGATCAGGGCGAAATCTCGAAAAATCAACTCGCATTCATTGCGCTCCGTGGAGTCAATTGGGGGTCATTCTCCGCCTGGATCGTCACATTTCTTGCGCCAGCAAAATAAGGGGCGTCGACTGCAAGCGCCGAAATCTAGAGGCCCCATCAATGTCCGCGTCTCGTCCTTGAGTATCCCACAAGCGGCCAGCCCTGCTCCCATGGCTCGCTGGCTCGCTGGCTCGATTGAAGAAACGTGACCATGCGATTCCGCGCCTGCGCCGCAATTCTGCTCATCCTCTCCGCGTGCGCTACGTCGGCACCGTCCCCAAGAGAGCGTGTGCCCCAGAACCCGAGGATTGCCAACCTCCTTCGAGCGGCGAAACTGCCCTGGGCTGACGACGGGCGGTGCGTTGTCCGCGAAGCGTCCCAGCCTTGGCCCGTACTGATAGAGAAGTGCTATCGGACCCTCGACCATGACCGGATCGAGTTCCACGACACCACGGGAAGATGCACGGTCGCCTCCGCTGACGCCGCTGCCGTGGGAATCGGGTTCTGCGTACTGGCGGCTCCTGAGATTGCCGTGGGAGCCGTGATCGTACTTGGCGTGGTGGTGGTCGGCGTCGCCATCAAAGAGGCGCTGGACGCGTATGAGCTGCGGCACGCCTACCCCGAGGAAGCTGGGGCCTCACGAGGAACGCAGGTGGCATCCCGGGAAGCTGAAGTGCAACGCAAGCCCAAGCTGAAGCCCGAGCCAGCGGGTCAGGACTGGCTCCCCCCGGTGCCGCCCGGATCACCGGAGCGCGAGCGCAGTCCTGAGTGCAGGCCCGTCCCAGTGCCGCATCGTGGCGGCAATGACCCGCACAACGACTGCGCCGACCTCCTTCCGCAGAACAGCTTCCCCGGCTGGGACGTGCTTGTTAATGGCAAGCAGTTTGACGCGCTGGTGCTCGTTACGCGGACTCTATGGGACGTCAAGACTGATGAATTCGACAAGCACAACCTGCGCTCCCAGCAGTTTTTTGCACGAGTGAAGCTGCCGGAGCTGCAACGCGAAAGAAGACTTGCAGAGGCATGTGGATACAAGTTTGTTGTTGGCGTGCGAAGCGCTGCGCACAAGGCTGCTATCGAGAAGCTGGACAACACCCTCGCGGTTGTTGTCATGAATTGGTGCTAACATGGCGGTCCTTCCTAATGAACTTGGCATCATTGTCTATGCGCCTGCGCTCGTGGGTGACGACAGGCGACCTCTCGCTATCGTTCACGGGATGGAAGGCGCGCTTCCTGGTCTGCGGCTAGAGTGGACGCTCTCTGAAAAGGAAGTTCTTCTTGCGTTGCCTCGCCGCGACGAATGGGTCGTTTCAGATAGGGCGGACAACGGGTTTCCGTTCCTTTGCAACGATGACGAGAACCGCCCGGTAACGATTACCGGCTGGGAGAATCCGAACGGGCTTGCGGCAGGGAGCCCGCCGCACTTGGAGGTTCACGGTTCGCTGAACCTGGACGCAGCCGGTATCGCGGCGGGAGCGGATGTGCTGGCAGCCATAGGGGAAGGCGCTCGCGCTTTCTGGGGACGCGCGACGCCGTCCAACGCGGCCGTCGAGATTTCGCAGCAGACGATTGATCCGGTGCGTAAGCCGGGTGTCCCACCACGCGGGCTCCCAGCGCTTTGGTTTCCTGACTACATCCGCTCGCCTGAAATTCCGCATTACCTCGGGTGGCTGAACTACTGGTCCGCTGCCGCCGCGCAGGCCCTCGGCTTTCCGGACCCGACCCGCGACGCCGAACTGCTTTCACGGGCGCGGCGCACGGCATCGGGCGGCTGGGTCGTGCAGCTCACTGACGCGCCGCTCGACCTGGACAACCCCGCCCACCTGGACACGCTCAAGCGGACCTACGAGCGGTTCCCCGAGATCGGCGGACGCGCAGCGCCTTGACCCGATTCAGGGACCCGGTGCGTCACTCCGGCTGTAGGAAAGAGACCCGCTGCGCGAGCATTTGCGATGGTAGCCTTCCCATTCGGGAGGTCATGCACCATTGCTCCAACCGTTCAGATTGGCCCTCGCGCTTGAGCCTGGCCAGGCTCAGTCAATCCCTCCGGAGAGTGAGGGACAGGTTTTCAGTCGGTAGCTATGGATGAGAGGTCACCTCGTACAATTCGAGGGGTGGCCTACTCCAGGAGGGCAAATGGTCCGTCTACCGAATCTCACTGCCGCCGAGTACTCGCTCAGGGATGAGGCACTCCTCGCCCTCCATGACCCGCTGAGCCTTCATGAAGCCCTCAAGGCACTCCGGCCCCACCTCCTCCGACTCGCGCAGGCCGACGCCATGGCGCTGTGCCTCATGGAGGATGGGCGTTCGCCAGGGAACGAATGGCACGTTCCGGGCCATCGCCTTCCCATCCTCGAGCGGTACGACGAGGTGATCAAACATGACTTCTTCCGGGGGCCCATCTTCAAACGACCCAACTGGGTCATCCGCGATTCGCAGCTCATGTCCCGCAAGAAGTTCGAGGGGAGTTTCATCCGCCAACGCAGCATCGAGTTGGGGCCGCCCATGGAGCACATCATGGCCGTCCTCCTCACCATCCGCCCCGGCGTCGTCGCCGCCCTCGCGATCTATAGACACCTGCCACGGCCGTTCTCCGCTCAGAATGCCGACGCTCTCGCGAGCATCACCCGGCACCTGACCCAAGCCATCCGCAAATGCGGTGTCACCCAGGGCCTCGCCACCTACGCCAACATCCTCGAGGAGCTCTACCGCCGCCCCAATGGCGCCATCCTCGTCGTGGAACCACCCCACCGCGAGGTGCTGCGCTCCCCGAACGCCGCCGTCCTTTTGGAGCAATGGTTCGCCCCTTCCGACCTCCACTCGTCTGGCATTCCCATCCCCCTCAAGGAGCAGTTGGAGGCCCTGGTGCGCATGACGCCAGATGCCCGGCTCGGCAAGGACACCTGGGTCCGCATGCACGGGAATTGCGCCCGCGTGGTCCGGTTCATCGAACTGCGTGCCCCCGAGGGTTCCCGGAAATGGGCCCTCATGATGAACGAGCTCCCCAACTCCATCCCGCTCCCTGAGCAGATGAAGTGCGAGCTCACCCCCACCGAGGTCACTGTCGCCATGGGCATGCTCAGCAACTGGAACGACCAGCGAATCGCCGAGGAGCTGGGGATCTCCCGCAACACGGTGAAGAGCCACGTGAAAAGCATCTTCGCCACGCTGCGCGTCGATGGCCGCTTGGACCTTCTCTACCAGGCGGCTCGCCTCAACATGCCTGTCTGACCAAGAACCCTGAACGGCCCTCAGCATTTCGAGCGTTCCTCGCAGTCGGTTCTGAAGGTGCTTTCGACGAAGTGCTGCGTGCCCGCGTCTTGTAGCGCGCCATTGGGCGGCTGCCTCTCCCCCAGAAGGGGGACTGCCCCCAGTTGAGGATAAAGTGACTGGACACCATGGCCCCCTCTTCTCTCGACTGGCAGTGGAAGCGCTTCAGCGAGCTCACGCTCGAGGAGCTGTACCGGATGCTCGCGCTGCGCTCCGAAGTCTTCGTGGTGGAGCAGAGGAGCCTCTATCTCGATGCGGACGGCCTGGACGCCGAGTGCTTCCACCTGCTCGGGGGCGTCCCGGGCACGGAGCAGTTGGGCGCCTACCTGCGCGCTCTGCCGCCCGGCCTCAAGTTCCCCGAGGCGAGCCTCGGCCGCGTCGTCACCGCGCCGGCGCTGCGCGGGCAGCGCCAGGGCCGCGACCTGGTCGAGCGCGGCCTGCACTTCCTCGCCGAGCGCTTTCCGGGCGCGCCCGTGCGCATCGGGGCGCAGGCCTACCTGCAGCGCTTCTACGAGGGCTTCGGCTTCGTGGCCGTGAGCGATGTCGTAGCTCGGCGTAACAGGTCCTCCGGAGTTCGGCGAACCCGGTCGGGGTGAGTTCGGCCAAACCGGTCCGCACCGGTTCGGCCAAACCGGTCCACTCGGGTGTCCGCCGACAGGCCACGCTGC